>JAEORM010000172.1 GCA_016840905.1 Candidatus Gerdarchaeota archaeon
AATTTAATTTTTTTGTAGGATTTGATGAAGAAACTGAGGATATTATAAAATCATCTTCTAAATATCATGGCTCAAAGAGATATGATAAAATGATTATTAATGGAATGGCATCAGACAATACAGAAGATAGTCAGGGGGAAATTTTAGAACCATCTGGGTATAATATAGATAGTTTTCTTTCACATGGCTTAATCAATTTGGAGCATTATACTGTAAGAAAAGGCGATTCAAAGTATTGGATAGGAGAGCCAATTGATGCACAAATAAAAGGTGATGAATTTTTTGTAAAATCAAAATTATGGAAAACACATCCTCTAGCTAGATCTTTTTGGGACACAATGATAACAATGAAAGAAAGTGGATCAACAAGAAAAGCAGGTTACTCTATAGAAGGTCAAAAAGTGGAAGTCGACCCTATGAACAAGAAAAGAATAACTAAGGCAAACATAAAGCATTGTGCAGCAACCCTTTCTCCAGTTAACAAAAACTCTTGGGTGGAAATAGTTAAGGGTGAGCAATCGCAAGACTATATTAAGCCTGTATGGGACGATAAAACAACTAATGGAACATTCTTATTAAGACAAGATTTAGGAGACAAAATACTAACTGTAAATAAAGATTTTTCAATAGAAATAACTCCTAAGTCTATGGGTGTTGAAGAATTGAAACCTTTAATAAAAGAATCATTAGATAAAAAGACAGTAGATTTACAAAACTTCAATACAATATTTAAGGCATATAAGTTGGGTAAAATAAGCGTCAATGATTTTGCTAAAATATTAAAAAAGACCATTTAGAATTTGTCTAAATAAAAATAAAATAGTAATTTTAATAATACAATTCGTTATTATATTCTTTTTGAAGAAAAAATAAACAATATATGTCAAAAGAACAAGAAATAACTTTTGAAGAGTTCGCTAAATCAATGGCAGATTTAGAATTTTCAGAAGAGGAGCTAAAATCAATGTGGAATAAAAATAGCATTGAAAAGGGCGAAGAAGAAGAAAAGAAAGAAGAAGATGAAGAGTCTTATGAGGATATGGAAAAATCTCTTAACAAGATGAAAGCAGACATGGAGGCTTACGAGGAAAAAATGAAAGCTAAAAAGCCTGTTACTAAGTCAGAAGAAGAAGATATTTTTAAAGCAGAGCTTGGAGAGATTGAAAAATCATTTGGCGAAAAAGTTGAAGCTTATAAAGAAGAGATTGAAAAATCTTTTTCAGATAAGTTTGATGAAATGTCAGATATGATCAAATCTTTACAAGAAGATTTAGAAAAAATGGGCAATGAAACACCTATTGCTAAATCAAGCGGAATTAATTACGGTGCTATCATCGAAAAAGCTCAACATGGTATTGAGGAAGATGGTGTTAAAGTAATGTCTCAAAAAGTAAACAAGGCAGATTTATTAAAATCTCTTGAAGAATGTTGGGAAGAAACAAGCGGTAAAGAAATTCAAAAATCATTTGAAAATAGTATTTACAATCTTTCTAATATGGGAGAAATTACTAAAGAAGCTAAAGGCTATTTAGAAACCAAAAAAGGTATTAAGGTTATTTAATTAATATAAAGAACTTCGTTAAAAAGATACAGATATGAAAAAATAGATGGACTTAAATAATTTATCACAAGATGGAATGTTGGCTGGAACATCAGCAGAGGACATTCTAAAAGCGATTGAAGCTGGTTTAGGAACAGGTAGAGATTATACCGATCAGATTCATGGTGGAGAAGGGTTAAAAGTTGAAAGCTTAGAAAGTGTTACAAAGCTTTTACAATATAGAATGTCAAATTTAACCCTATGGAACGACATTCCAAAAGAAACTGTTTACAACACTGTAAACGAATACAACCAATTGGTTGATTACGGTGCAGAAGTTGGCATTTCTAACTTAGAAGGTGAAACACCACAATTCACAGATTCTCAATACAGACGTAAGGCTGCTACAGTAGCGTTTATGGGAGTAGGTGGTCAAGTATCTCACCCTTCAATGTTGGTTAAATATGCAGATGGGAAAAATAGTTTGGCTAGAGAGGTTGAAAACAAAACAATCCTATTGTTGAAATTAATTAATCAAGGTTTATCAACAAACAATGATGCCCTAATCTCAACAAACTTTAAAGGTATTTTTCAACAGCATTTTGACGCATTAGTTGAAATTGCAGGACTTAGTTCTGGAACAACTGCTCAAAAACTTGACGCTTACGCTGCTGATGATGTAGTTATTGACGCAAGAGGAAAGGCTCTTTCAGATGAGTTAGTTGAACAAGCTATGTATGCTGGCGTTAATTTGAGATATGCAGCTCCTTCACGTATTTTAGGTGCGCCAATTGTATTCTCTAATTACGTTAAACGTTTCCATGAAAGTAA
>JAEORM010000173.1 GCA_016840905.1 Candidatus Gerdarchaeota archaeon
TGCTTGGATAAAGCACTTTCAATAGCAAAAATCACTCCGCCAGAAAAAAATCATTTCTTAGGTATGAAACAGAAGGTACCTAAAATTAATGGATTGTATGATGCTGATTTAGAATCCCTTACAATTAATGACTGTATCAACTATGCCTCTGAATTCATTGAACAATGCTTGTCAATGGATAATCGAATAAACATTGAGTCGGGGGCCTTTACTACCTCTACATTAACAAGTGCTATAGCTAATTCTAGCGATGTTAATTTAGAAGAGAAAAAAACTGTTTTTTCCATAGAAGTAGGTGGGATGGCAAGTGATGGAGTAGATATTGGTTCATGGGATGAAGAGTATACTAATTTTGTTACACTAAAAGATATTGACACTGAAATCGTTGTCCAACCATTCGTTGAAAAATTAAGAAATAATCTGAATGCAAGAAAAACCAGCCCTTTTATTGGTGATGCTATACTTTCACCAGAAGCTACTCGCTCGTTAATTTCCATCATAGTTAAAGCAGCAAAAGCGACTGCTATACAAACAAACCAGAGCTATCTCTGTGATAGAATAGGCGAGAAAATTTTCCATGAAAATCTAACTATAATAGATGATGGGACAAAACCAAATAGCTATGCTAGTGGGTCATTTGATCGAGAAGGAATGCCACATAAAGAGCATACAATAATTAGGAATGGGATTTTCACAGCAGCATTATATGATACCTTTTCAGCTAATAATGATTCTTTAGTATCAACTGGTCACGCTCGAAGTAGTTATAGAGATTTACCAGAAATAGCTGTAACTAATGTTGAGGTAAAACCAGGGAAAATGTCTATCGGTGAAATGATTGCTGAAACGAAGGAAGGAATATTATTCAATAGAATAAGTTCTTCACCAAATATTATTTCAGGGGATTTTGCTGCGGTATTAAAAGGTGGTAGAAGGATAAAGAACGGAGAAGTTAAAGAAACTCTAAAAGAGATAACTGCGGTAGGAAATATTTTTGATATGATGAAAAAAGAATTTCATAGAAGTTCTGAACAAAAAGAATTGCGATATTTCGAATCATGGAATGTTCCTTACATTAAATCAGCAAAAATGCGATATATTACCTAAAAGATAGTTAGCACCCTAATCCTAAATTACCTTAGTCTTATAAGATTAGTTATCCTATATAATCTTAGGAGATGAAAAATCCATGGAAAGACCTATTGATATAGGGAGAACAATCAATCGAGCTGCAAAATGCCCAAAGTGTGGTAAAACCATGATTCGTTATGGAAATGTTTGTCCTCATTGTGGGTATGATCCAAATAAACCAAAAATAAATTATGATATAAAAGAACCGATTGAAATAGAATGTCCAAATTGTCGAACATTAAATGAGCCGGGAAATGTTACTTGTAAATCTTGTGGAGCTAACTTCATTGCTTTAGAAGCTGAAAAACCGATGGATTTGAGTAGCTTACATTCAGCACAAAAACATAGAAAACATTGAATATTTTTTTTATTTTCAAAATTAAAACTCAAAAATAGTTTTTTTTATTTATTGTTGATTAAAAAGCTCATTTGGTTTTTTTAGAAACTTTGATTAAGTAAATGCTTGTTGATAAAGTATCAAACGTATAACTAAAGGAATTTTTATGGTCGTATCAAAATGAGAGACTTACTGAAAGACGTAATAGATAATCGACCTGATGGTGTTCATGTCGAAGCACGATATCATCAAAGAAAGAAGATAGAAGTGCGAGCGGACAAAGGAAGACTGCAAAGGTCGATTGTTGATGATTTTGCTGGGATAGGAATACGTGTCCTGGTAAATGGTGCTTGGGGGTATGCAAGCACAAGCAATCTCGAGAAAAAAGCAGTGAAAGAAACACTGAAAAACGCTGTTGCAGCGGCGAAAAATCTAGCCCCAAGCATGAAGGAGAAAATCATTCTTGCGCCAATAAAACCAATAACCGGTACATTCAAATCACTAGGCAAGGATCCATTAGCAAATCATAGTATTGAAGAACGAGTGAAATTAGTCACTGAAACTGATAAAAAATTATTAGCTGCTGATGAAAGAATAAAAGGTTCATTGATCTTTCTAAGAGAATATCATAATCATCGAATTGTTATGAATTCAGATGGTTCAGATGTAGAAGTATTTGATACATTACCAGATTTCTATGTGCAAGCGGTAGCTTCTGATGCGGGAAAGATTATGCCATATATGGATTCACGTGGAATATGTGGCGGTTGGGAAATATTTGAGATTTCACCACCTGAGAAAATGATTAAAATGGCCGTGGGAACCTCGATAAAACTTCTAGATGCTCCTCTAGCAAAAGGAGGAAAGCATACTGTTGTTATGGATCCAAAAGTAGTGGGAATAATCTGTCACGAAGCTATAGGTCATACAGTAGAGAGCGATTTTGTACTTTCTGGAAGTGCTGCAAAAGGAAAGATAGGTCAAAAAGTTGCTAGTGAACATGTAACGATGGTGGATTCAGGGGAACAAGATTATGCTTCAGGATGGTTACCAGTAGATGATGCTGGAGTAAAACCACAAAAAACAGTCATTATTGAAAAAGGAATAATGAAATCATACTTGCATAGTAGGTTCACAGCACACCATTTTGGTGTAGAACCAACAGGAAGCGAAAGAGCTTGGGAGTATGATAATGAACCATTAATACGAATGAGAAATACCTACCTAGAGCCAGGAAGTTTTACAAAAGAAGAACTAATAGAAGGAGTAAAACATGGATATTACCTAGTGTCACCAGGTGGAGGGCAGGCAGATAGTAGTGCAGAATTTATGTTCTCTATAGTGGAAGCCTATGAAATAAAGAATGGACAAATAGGTGGTTTAGTGAAAAATGTCACCCTGACAGGAAATGCTTTCGAAGTGTTGCAATCAATTGATGGTGTGGCAAAAGATTGGCGACTGGAAATGGGAAACGGTCACTGCGGAAAATGGCAACCAGCCAAGGTTGATGGCGGTGGTGGTACTACTCGAGCAATTGCTCTAGTTTCTGGTGAAGTTGGAGGTATCTAAAATGACTACTGATATTCTTGCTCTTCTTGATCCTTTTATTACTAAAGCTCTCAAATTAGGCGCTGATGAAGTAGAGTTTTTCGCTCAACACTTAAGCAATAAAGTTGCTAACTTTGAAGCTAATAATCTCAAATCAGCTGTTTCTACTATCCTAGATGGTGTTGGTATCCGTGTTCTTAAGAATAAAGCTCTTGGTTTTACCAGTGTTAATTCTCTAAAGAAAGATAAAATCCTTGAAGGACTTAAGGAAGCCTTTGCTATTGCTAAAGTTACCCCTCCTGAACCTAATTATTTCTTACCTTCAAAACAACCTACTATTCAAATCTCCGATATCTATGATCCTGCCATTGAATCTTTCTCTATGGATGACACTATTAACGCTGCTAAATCTCTATTGCATACCGCTACTTCGTTTGATTCGCGTGTCTCCATTGATTCTGGTCTTTTCCAGGCTAATATACTGGAAAAAGCTATTGTTACTTCTACTGGTATCAATTCTGCTGAAAGGAAGTCCGCTTTTCAATTTGGGTTATTTGGTATGGCTATTGATGGCGATGATAGTGGTTCTTTTGATGCTGAATTTGATTCGGTTACAAAAGTTTCAGAGATTAATGTTGAAAAAATAGGCACTGAATTTGCTGAAAAAGTTCTTGGTAACTTAAAAGCTAAAAAGACTACTGCCTTTGAA
>JAEORM010000174.1 GCA_016840905.1 Candidatus Gerdarchaeota archaeon
AGAAAAATAATTCAAATTTTCTTTTCATAAATATTAATCTCACCTACTAATGACAAACCTGACTTAGCAAAATTCTTTATCAAATCAAAATTTTCAGGGTCTAAGAATAATTCAAGAATCTCGTATTTTGCAGTTTTTGCTAATTTGACCACATGTGAAACATAGGAAGTGAGATATTTCAAATCTAAAGTAGGAAGTCTAAATTGGAGTGTATTAGGTCTATTAGTTTTAGTTACTAAACCAATTGAAACAATCTTTCCTTCATTACGCAAAATTATGTAACTAAAAACTAGTTTGTTTTCATAATTATTGATTACTTCAATTTTATTAATGGCTTGTTCTTTGGTCATGTTGTTAATTTTCATTAATAGGTTAATAGCGTCGTCTCTATCTCGAGTATCAATATAAGGTTCAAATAGAAATTCTGGTTCAGCTAGATTTTTGGTAGAAAGATCAATTATCATTCTGCAAAATTGGGTTCGGTTCAATTCGAAATTATATTTCTTGGCTTTTGCTATTGTTCCTAACCAATAATAACCAGCTCGTCCTTCAACAATTTTTACACCCTTATCTTTTAGAGTGGAAATTGTTTTTTCATAGAGTAAGTCAATTGCATCATCATAACCAGGAAGAACTAATGGAAAATCTAATGAAGCTTTTTTAAGGTCATCTTCACCCACAGGTAAAATTTTTGAAATCATAAAACCAACCATTTTTTCATCATAAAAACAATAATGTCTTGTTTCAGGATCAAAATCAGTTTGTGAGTAAAAATGAGCCAAGTTAGCTGCTGATGTTTGGTGGAATGAATCCCAATTTTTTGTTACTTCGAGACCAATTTTCTCTTGATCAACTTCAAAACCTATCTGATAATTCTTTAACTCATACTTTGACATTTTTTCCCCTCATTCTTTAGGAAAATATTGAGAAAAATTTAGTAAAAGGAAATTAGATTCTCAATAGGAATAAGACTTATTTAAATGGAAATAAATTCTTTGACTAATCTAGTATCAGATAATAGAAAAATTAGCTATCTGTCAAGGAAAATAATGGGAATGATAGAAAAATACTGATTTTGTTTGATTTAATATTCTTTTGTATGATAAAATCAAAATTAAAAGGTTCTGAACTGTTTTACAACTATTGAATCTGATATCTTAAATAAAATTGCTAGTATAATCATTTAACAAACATAATAGTAAAAAGGAGTTTATTAAATGGAAACTAGTAATGTCAAAATACTAACAAAAGAACAACCTACTTATAAAAAGTGGGAAGTTTTTTTAGGGATTATGAAAATTTTTGGAATATTATTGCTATTAACCTCAATTATACCATTAATAGAACTGGCGATTTTTCTTGATAATTACTGGATAGAAATTCAAAATCATGTTTATTATTTAGACATTTATGGTGATGTGCCAGCTTTCATCGGACTTGCTAAACTGATCAGCAATACAATACAAATTATTATTCCAATAACAATTGCTGGAACAATTGGTAAAGGCTTAATGTATACTAAAAATAAAAAATTAGCCTTATACCTTGTACCTATAATTGCTTTTGTACTTTTCATTATAATGGTAATAGTAAGTGAATATGTTATTAGGTTGGTGACATAGAATGAACACAGGAAAGAAAGGTAAGATCTTAAAAATAAAGAAAGGCTACAATCCAAATTGTAGTTCAAGTATGTGGTATCTTGGATACTTCTTTGCTAGATTTTTATTAGGATTCCTAGTCGTTGGGGTAAGTATTGCTCTGGGAAAAATAATTCATAATATACACATTAGGAAAGAAGAAGATATGTATATTAAACGTCTAAAAAGAGAGTCTAAATATGAAAGCGAGGTATGAGCACTTTGGTGGGATTCTGAGAATAGAAGATCCACCAGCAACCATTTATGTTGACAAAAATTATATGAAAAATCTTGGTTTTATTAATTCTGAGCTTTGGGAAAAAGATGGAGGTATATTATCAGCACCTCTAGATGTACATTTTGCTCTAACGAATGAATGCCCATTAGAGTGTAAACATTGCTATAAAGCTTCAGAAAAGAGTAAACAATCAGAATTAACACTTTCTGAAATAAAAGCAATCATCGATGTATTAAGCGAGATGAAAGTTTTCAGTGTAGCTTTTGGTGGTGGTGAACCTTTTGCGAGAAAAGAAATTTTCGAGATTGCTGCTTATGCTCGAGAGAAAGGCATAGAACCAAACATTACAACTAATGGTTATTATATTGATCAAGAAACTGCTAAGAAGTGCAAAGTTTTTGGACATATTCATGTTTCTTTAGATCTACCTAGTGAGGAATTTGATCTCGAAAAAAACAAAGGAGCATTTACTGCTGCAGCGAATGCAATTGATCAATTAGTTAAACAAGGTGTACATGTAGGAATAAATTGTGTATTAACAAAGAAGAATTATGATAAGTTAGACGAGCTAGTCAGCTTTTGTGTTAAAAAAGGAATCAAGGATTTCTCATTCTTAAGATTTAAACCAATAGGTCGAGCGAATAAACATTATTTTGACCTTAGGTTAACAAATGAACAAAATATTAACTTGTACAAGAAGCTGATGAAATTAAGGCGCAAATACAAAATAAGTATTCAAGTGGATTGTTCAATGGTTCCATTTTTTGCTTATCATAAGCTCAATCCCAAACAAATGGATTTCTTTGGTGTTCAAGGCTGTGTTGGAGGGGAAGTATTCATTGAAATTACTGAAACGGGAAAAGTACGTTCCTGTAGTTTTGCTAGAATGACAGATGAAAAAGCAGTAGGATTAAAAGAACAATGGCAAATTTCAGAACAATTACAATATTATCGAACAGTAATTGATGAAATTGAAGAACCATGCAAGTCATGCAAATATCTTTCTATTTGTCGCGGGGGTTGTCATGTTGTTTCGGAGTTTCTAACAAGCGAATATAAGAAACCTGATCCTGAATGTCCATTAGTGGTAAAACACCAAGGAAAATAGGAGGAAAGATTTTTACAAAACTAAATTAGAATACTTTATTAATTTTAAGGGACTGTTTCAATAGGTAGTAAAAAGTAAATTGTTGTGAAATTATGGTTGCTCAAATAAAAGATTATGGAGATTATGGTTTCTTTTTAACCTTTTTAGGGGGAATAATTACCATAGTTATGACTCTAGTTGGAGTGATAGTACATGAAACTAACAATGTTTCCTCTTACATATTCATTGGTTCTGGATATATCGGAATCTTTGCTCCTATTGCAGCAGTAATCATTGCTATTATTATAGG
>JAEORM010000175.1 GCA_016840905.1 Candidatus Gerdarchaeota archaeon
CAGCTGATGTTGGCGCTGATCTTGTTGGTAAAGCTGAATATAATCTTCGAGAAGCTGATGAGAGAAATCCCGCTACAATAGCTGATAATGTAGGTGATAATGTTGGAGACATTGCTGGTATGGGAAGCGATTTACTTGACTCATATGTTGCTTCAATTCTTTCAGCTATGATACTAGCTAATATCGTTATTCGATCTATACCAACTAATACAGAAACAGTAATTGGTGCTTTTGTAGTTTATCCTGTATTACTCTCAGCTATGGGATTGTTTGCTTCACTAATTGGTATATTACTCATAAAAGCATTAAAAACAAAAGATCCTGGTAAATTACTTAATTTAGGAACTTATATAGCAACAATTATTTTTGCTATCTTTGGTGCAATTCTTGTTCTAATAATCTCAAAAACAACAGAAGGAATTGAAGATGAGATTATTCGTCTATGGAAAGATTATGGTGCTGTTCTTATTGGATTAGTATGCGGAGTAATTATTGGATGGACAAGTGATTATTTCACTCGAGATGATAAAAAACCAACTGAAAGCGTTGCTCGTTCTGCAGAGGAAGGAGATGCTGTAGTTATCCTTTCAGGATTTTCTTATGGTTTACTAAGTGTCATTCCACCAACTATTGGTATTGTTGCAGCTATGATTGGTGCTTATCTATTAGATGGTGTTTTTGGTGTAGCAATGGCCGCAGTAGGTATGTTAGCAATAACTGGTACAGTCGTATCAAATGATGCTTATGGACCGATTGTTGATAATTCTCGAGCAATTGCTGAACAAGGTGAACTTGGAGAAGAAGTTATTCGTGTTGCTGACAAACTCGATTCTGCAGGTAATACAGCAAAAGCTATTACCAAAGGTTTTGCAATTGGTGCAGCCAATTTAACTGTATTAGCATTACTATTTTCTTATACACAAGAAGCTCAAGATATTACTGGAGAAACTTGGACTGTCAATCTGTTGGATGTTTATGTTCTAATTGGTGCATTTATTGGAGTTGTTGCTCCAGCAATATTCTCTGCATTACTAATTCTTTCTGTTCAAAGAAATGCTGCAAAAATGGTTCTCGAAATTCGTGACCAATTTGAATCTAATCCAGATATTCTTACAGGAAAACAAGTACCTGATTACAATCGAACAATCGAAATAGCTACCAAAGGAGCACTAAAGGAATTAATCATACCAAGTTTACTGTCTATTGTTTTGCCAATAGCTGTAGGTATAATTTTTGGTGTTAAAGCATTAGCAGCATTTTTAGCAGGAGCGATCCTTTCAGGATTTGTTTTTGCTATTTTCATGTCGAATGCTGGTGGTAGCTGGGATAATGCTAAGAAATGGATAGAAGATGGCAATCTAGGCGGAAAAGGTACCAAAGCACATAAAGCTGCAATAACTGGTGATACAGTAGGTGATCCTTTCAAAGACACTGCTGGACCTAGCATAAATACCTTACTTGTAGTTATGTCATTAGCTGCTACTCTTTTCTTAGGTTTACTCCTCTTAGTCAATGATGGGTTGGGATTAGTAGGATATATACCTTAAAATCCTACTTCCTTTTTTCTTCTTTTTTTCCTTTTTATATATAAATTAGATGAACTTTTAAATGATGAAAATTACACTAACTAATTGGTGAAATATTATGTTAATACGTGAATTGAAAGATGTTGAAGCTCAAGATGTAACCTCTTATGGTTCAACTAAAACTAAAATTCAATGGTTGATTAGTAAAGAGCAAGGTGCCCCTCGTTTTGCTATGCGTTTATTCACTTTAGAACCTGGAGCTATTATTGGTTTACATGGACATCCAGAAGAACATGAGATTTACATTATTCAAGGTGAATGCGATTTGATTGCTGAAGATGGTACAAGAAAACATGTAAAAGCAACAGATGCAATCTATGTTCCTCCTGAGGAAAAGCATGGTTATGAAAATATTGGCAAAGAAGTTCTCAAATTTATTTGTATTATACCACTTTTAAAGAAATAACTAATTACTAAAAAGATTGAGTGAATTTATTATTCACTCACTAAATTTTGATATTCTGCAGATCATCAATTATTATACATATAGAACGTTATTGTTCGGTAATAAAAAATACGTGAACTTCTATCTGAAGGGAAATCACCATAATAAAGATGTCCTGTTTGACCTAAACTACTATCTCCTCCATCTCCTATAATTGATGGATACCAAACAATTCGATTTGTTCCATGTACTATAACTAGTCGTGGACTTTCCCAATGGATCAAGTCATCACTACCAGAAATGTAGATATTACCTTTCCATGTTTGCCAAATCATAATCCATTTATTTAGATAGGTGTTCCAACTGATGGAAGGATTTGAACCCGGTTTTTCAGAGATAACTTTAAGTGGCTTTCCTTTACCTCCTAACGCATTAACAGTAAAATTTTTACCATCCCATTTTTTCCAGGTACCAGGAGCAGCTAGTACATCTGTAGATATCGCCATGTGAATCATATTCCCTCTGAATGAGCTTCTATCCATATAGAAACACATCCAACGGGAATTATTTTCATCCCAAATAACACTAAAATCACCATTACCTCCCCAAGCTGGTGAATCAGGTTTTTCTTCCCAAGAAGTAATTATCTGTTCACTCTCTATCCAAGTAACACCATTATCGAATGATTGCGAAACAGCTATCGATTTCCATGCTATCCCTTCAGGATTTCGAGGGTACCAATGATCTTCTGCATGGATAAATCCAATAAGATGAGTATTATTTAATCTATGAACTGAATATAACCATTCACCACCATTTTTCCAAGAATCATAATCCAAATGACCACCAATAACAGAATTATTAGGTGATAATAAAGTGTGATTCTCAGGATAAGGATTGTTACCAATTGTACGATAGGAATTATCTCCTGCCCAAAACATCATCCATTGTCCTAATCCATCAGGTAAAACAGCAATGTGACCATCTGGCATAAATTGATATCTTGGTACACCAGCTATATCAGAAATAAAATTAGCTTCACCAATTGTAAAACCCCAATTTGATTGATTAAGTGTTTTTATTGCAAAATAAATCCCCGTAGATAAACCTGGAATAATTATGATTGAAAGTATAATAACTAATATTACTTTTTTCTTCATTATAGGTTCCACTTATTGAAATTCTTCAAAATAATTTGGATATAATTTAAATTATTTCTAAAATAAAAAATCTTGATATATGAGCAAAAAAAAAGAAAAAAGAAATCTTTGTTCTAATGAAAATTATTGGTGATAGTGAAATATCACCAATCTTTAAATTCATCAAGAATTGTTGCTATCATTTTCATGCCATCGATGAAATCATCAACATTAATATTTTCATTTGGTGCATGAGAATTGGAATCAGCATTTCCGCTACCAAGTGAAACGATAGGCATATGATCACCAAAGAGGTACATTGGCCCTGAACCACCTGAGGTAATTTGAATGGAAGCTTCATGATTATAAACTCGCTTATTTGCTCGCTTACAAAGTTTAACAAAATCATCATTTACATAAGTCTTTGATGGTGGGTAACCATTTGACCAATCAATTTTCACATCAGTAAAACCATTATCATCAAGATATTTGCGTAAATCCTTAAGGATTTTTTTAGGGTCTTGATTCTTTACTAAACGGAAATCAATCTTTGCAGTAGCTTCTTTAGGAATTACTGTTTTTCCACCTTTACCCTGCCAACCAGCAGTAAAACCACATAAATTACATGTTGGGACGGTAAAATAAGCTAATTTAGCGTCATCATTGTTCATACCATATCTAAATTGATCTATACCAAAATGTTCCTTCATTTCTTCAGGATACATATTGTAGGTATTGACTACTTCTACTTCTTCAGTAGTTATCTTTACTATATCATCATAAAAGTGTGGGATGAGTATCTTCCCTTTCATATCTTTTAGGCGATTAATAGCTTGTAATAATCGTTCACCAGCATTTGGTAAATGAGTGGCACTTGCTGAATGAGAATCAATGCTCATTTGTTTAACTGAAAGTTGAATATAGAGAATTCCTTTCACACCGAGAATAAATTCTTGTAATCCCTCACGATTGCTTCCACCGAATTCCCAAATGCAACCATCTACATTTTTAAGAAAATCAACATCTTGTTCAACATATTTAGTAAGATTCTTACTACTACTTTCTTCTTCACTTTCAATAACGAATTTAATATTGCATGGTAATTTTAATCCTGCATCTAACCATGCACGGATAGCATGTATACGACAGACAATTTCATCTTTATTGTCAGCAACACCACGTCCATACATTTTACCTTCTCGAATGTCAAGCTTGAAGGGTTCTGAATCCCATAATTCAAAAGGTTCTGCTGGTTGAACATCTGCATGGTCATAGAAAAGTAACGTGCGTTTTGCTCCAATATCCATTAATCCAGTAACAACTGGTCCACCACCTGTATCGAATTTCTTAACTTCAAAACCATTTTCTTCAAGTAGTTTAGCAGAGAAATCAGCTGCTTCAACAAGAAATTCTTCTTTTGCAGAAACAGATGGGATTGCAATAAACTCTGCAAGATCTTTTATTGCTTTATCTTTTCTTTTTTCAATTTCACTGAATACTTTCTCAAGTGACATAGTAACAAGTCCTTTTTTTTATCTCATAAGTGTAGGTTCTTTATCTTAATTAATTTTAA
>JAEORM010000176.1 GCA_016840905.1 Candidatus Gerdarchaeota archaeon
AAAAACGATAAAGACCAGAGGCTATAGGCCAATCTCAAATCTTACAGGGCATTTAATTAGAAGATATATAATACATGCAGGCAAGTCATTACCTAATGCTTTCAATCTTTCAACAGCTAGAATCAAGGAAGACGAAATTTATGGAGTTGAACCTTTTGTTACCACTTCAAACGCTGCTGGAAGAATTGAAAACATGAAAGAGGCTTACATATTTCGTTATTTAAAGAATAAGTCACTAAGAAATAGTTTCTCTAAACAAATTCTAAATCATATTAGGAAAGAATTTCAGACTTTACCTTTTACTGAAAGATGGTTAAAAAAGTTTGAATCATCTAGTAACTATAAAACTGCATTCTCAGAACTTCTTTCTTCAAAAGCGATTACCAGTTATCCCGTTTTTATTGAAAGTAGCAGAAATCTCGTAGCTCAAGCGGAATATACAATTATGATTGTAAAAGATGGTTGTGTAGTTCTGACCTAAATTAGTTAATTCTTATTATCTTTCTTTTCTTCGCGATAAATCGCACTTATTGTCATTTTTTCATCGCATTTTTGGCATGGTCCGTCTTCTTTGAAGATATAATCGCCTCTTTCGAAATCTCTAATATTCTTGAAGTCACATTTTGGACATTCTAACGTAGTCAACACTCGTGGCGTCTTAAGTGCGGCGGGTACAGGCCTTTTTCTTGTTTGCAATAAAATATAAGCTGTTATTCCTAATCCAAAAAAGCCAATAGCTAAAAATGAGTATGAGCTTGCTAGATCGGTTTGATTAACTATAGAGTCTACTGCGACATAAAGAGCACTCAGTGATAGAGTAATTGCTATTAATATTGCAACTAAAAGAAAAGGGGAATATCTTTTTACGGGTTCTACATTATCAGTCATTTTTTTCACCTATTGTCCAATTCCAATTGTATTTCCGATGCCGGCGATTATGATATTGTCTCCCTTTTTAGTTCTTTCTGAAATCAATCGTTTTATTCTTTCAACGACTGGATCGGCTGCGTCAAAGATTTCTTTACGCATTGGAGATACAGCATCACCAAGATCTTGCTTGACAATAATTGCATTCAAAGGAATTTTCGTTTTCAAAATTGCTTCTTCAATTTTAAATTGTTCGACTCCTGGTCCTCCAATTGCAGCACCTACACCTTCAGCTATTTCTCCAGCTTTTTCACCTTCAAGTTTTAAGGCTGCATCAATCATTATTACTGTCGCTATTTTTCCTTTGGTTTCTTTAATAATTTGACTGATTGCTTCTCCAGGTTTGCCAACATTTCCTCCTGGACCTTTAGCTTTTAGAACATATGCTGTTCTTTCATTTATTGGGACAGTAGCCACTACAACATCTTTGGCAATTTCGCGCGATTCATAACCTTTCATAAGTTTGCCAGCTACGAGAGGTCCTGCTCCATCACCAATAGGTTGACCAACAGCGAATGCTTTTAGTGCCTGAGAGTAAGCATCTGCCTGCTGCATAATGAGCGGTAAAACCATTTGAATTTGCATTATTACATATAAACTCATAGTCTTTTTTCCAAGGAGATAGAAATGTCTAATGATCTTGTAGATCATATGCATAGCCATTGCAGCTTCTAAAGTGTTCTCCAAATTGTTTAATTGGGTTTCATCTGCCTCAGGGGCCATGAGTTTTACTTCATCCTTGAAGCGGGTATCTCTTACATCAAGAATGTGCTCTAATTTCCAGACAATTCCAGAAGGATCCATTGTTTGAGGTGTTATCGCTATATATTCCAAGAATTGATCAACTCTATCTGAGGGATCGCTTTCTGGTTTACCTATTTGTTTAATAGTCTCTAGAGCTAATTTTCGACCTTGATCTTTCATTAATTTTAGTCGTCTCAAATGTGTTTCAACGTCTCTAATCATAACCATCATTTGAATGCGTTGACTATAAAACATGAATACTACGAAGACTATTATGTAACCGAATTGGAAAATCCAGGAAAGAATATTATCCCCGCTAGATAAAAGTCCTGCAATTTGGGGAAGCATTATACATCACTCACCTCAAAGATGACACAGTTAGTAATAAATTTTGAGTATTTCCAAGAAACATTCTTTTGAATATAAAAAGTGTAAGAAGATTTTAAGTGATTGCCAGCTTTCCCGGCTTCACATGGCCGAAGACCACACTAGCACCAGAAACGGAGCATGGTTTAACTTCTGAGTTCGGAATGAGATCAGGTGGGTCCCACGCCCTATGGCCGGCAACCTCAATATCAACAACAGTTTTGGTTCTT
>JAEORM010000177.1 GCA_016840905.1 Candidatus Gerdarchaeota archaeon
AATTAAAACTATTATCTTTTCCTTTTTCAGTAATTTCAATTTTATCCCAATTCCATTTTTCAACTTAAAAAATGAATTTTCAAATAAATATAAATAATAGATGAAATAAAAATTATTCGTCTATAATTTTTGTTGGATCTTTGTAAATTATGCGAAAATTCATAATCTAAAAATTATAGTACTCAAAGTATCTCGAGGGTATCTAATGTATACTGGAGGAAAGAAGGGTTTTAACTATCAAGAGTATAAATTAACGAAGCATAAATTTATGGTTCAACTATTATCGTTTTTATTACTACTAAGTGGTCCTTTTTTACAAGCTAATCATTGTCTAGCTGCTTATCAGACAAGTCAATCGTCACTGCACCCTCATTGCTCCTCCTCTTTAGATGGTAACTATATTATCCCGACAATTCAAACTTGGGATGGTGGACTGTTCAACGATTCTGATGATGCTACTGATCTTGCATATGATGCAGCTGTTGATCCGGAGGGAAATGTTGTTGTAACTGGGTATAGTTTTGCTTACAATGACACTCTCCCGATTCTCAAATACAATGCTACAGGTTCGTTACTTTGGAATAGTTCAATTCCAAGTCTTGATAAATTAGAAATTGGTCGTTGTATTACCACTGATCAAACTGGTGCAATCTATCTTGCTGGTGATGCTGAATCTTACAGCGATGATGCTTGGCTTTGGAAATATTCTACTACAGGAGAGCAACTCTGGAATAGTACTTTTGGTGGTTTGAGGGATCAAAATGTTTATGACCTAGGCCTCGATTCAGCTGGCAATATCCTTCTAACAGGTTACACTGATTTTTGGTATGTCGGATTGGAAAATCAAGCATTTCTCTGCAAATTTGATCCCACTGGTCATTTGCTCTGGAATCGAACCTTTGGGGGGAGTATCTCAGAATATGCATTTGGACTAACTATTGATAGTGAAGATACTTATTATTTAACAGGCGAAACGCTTACTCCTCAGAACAATATCAGCACTCTTCTTTTAGCTTATTCTTCCCAGGGAGACCTTCTCTGGAACCGAACGTTTGTTATTGGTGATCGTTCCTGGGGTGATAGCGTCATCCTTGATTTGAGTGAACGCTACCTCTTCGTAACTGGTGGTGCTTTTGACTATTCTGATAATGCCTGGTACAGCTATCTTAGCAAGATCTCAGCTTCCACTGGCCATCTTTTGTGGACTCGTTTCAATTCTGTTTTACAATTAGCCATTGGGTATGATATCGTGCTCGATCATTTTGGTGATGTGCTTGTCGCTGGTATTACTGAAAATCTTTCCAGCAGCTTAGGTCTAGATGTCTTTCTATGTAAATACGATAAAACTGGTGACCTCCTCTGGCAGTATACCTGGCAAGGATCAGCTTTGGACAGATGCTACGGTATTGCTTATTCCTTCTCTGAAGTTTCAGGTGAACACCTATATCTCGTAGGTGAGACCAAATCATTTGGGACCACTAAATCTGATATCCTTTTGCTGATTATCATTGATACGGATGCAGATGGTTTAACTGATGCTTGGGAGGAAAGCCACGGGACAGATCCTTCTCTAGCTGATTCCGATTTTGATGGCTTGACTGACTACCAAGAAGTAGCTGTCTATCTTACCGATCCCCTCGATTCTGACAGTGATGGGGATGGTTGGTTGGATGGCAAAGAGGTTACTTGGGGGACGGATCCTTTGAACCCTGTTAGTAACCCCTATCGTCGAAAAATCATTCTCGCAGCGACTCTTCCTAGCAGTGGTATCATTCTTGCAGTTGCTGTTTTTGTCACTCTTTATGATAGGGAAAACAGACTTCACAAATAATGAAATATACTGCAAAAATGAAAGTTAGAAAAAAAAACAAAAGGCTCACGTTGAACACCTATCCTCGGGAAGCCCACTTGGCAGTGGTCTTCTGATTCCTCGGATGTGAGGGATGCTTGGGAGATGGGGGGAAAAAAAAGAACTGGTGCGTGAGGCGGGAATTGTTCAAGAGAAGTCGCAACTTCTGTTTTTTGAACCCACGTACTCCTGCGAGGGCTGTTTTTTTAGGTAGGTTATTAAGGCTGTTTTCAAGTCTTTTCTTAGACCTTTTTCTGCCCTTCTTATTACCTTGACATCCGACTATTTCGATTTCTTCCTTTTATTTTCTTTCAGATCTCAAGACTTTAGTTCGGGCTATTTTTTTTTTCGATAAACTCAAAGAATCTCTCTATAAACAAACATTGATGTGGAAGGCGCAATTCAAACACAGACTCCTTTGAAAAGTCAAATCTACAAAATCTTTAACACTTCAAAATAAAAATTACCTTCAACGACTAGAATGAATGAATTATTTATTGTTAATTGCATATGTAGTTAAATAGAAATAAAACGTCTTTAATACTCTACTATACTTGCTTTTAACTCATTTAAAGGTAATAATATATTTTTAGAAAAGGTTCCAATAATTGCAGAGAAGTAGCTATTTGTGTTCTATATTGGGTTTTTCATTGTTTATAAATAGTCTTCCAAAAACAGTCTATTGAAAATTTAAACCAAATTGGAGATTAAAAAAATGAAAAAGATGCAGAAAAATGTTTGTTTTATTGTACTAGTTGTAGTATTAACTGGGACAGCGACAACTTTTATCAGAGTGCAAGGTTCAGTAACCTTTGATGGCACAGTTGAAGATTGTTCTGATAATGCACTTAGTGGGGTCGTAGTAACACTCTTTGATTACTACCTTACTTCCTTAGGATCTGATACCACAGATAGCTCAGGCGATTATAGCTTTGATGTAACCCTTAATGGTAACTCACCATATTTATTAACAGCTTCAAAAACACGTTTTACTACAGGAATGAAATGGGTTGCTAGTGAAGGAACTAACGATTTCGAACTTGTAGGAAATGGCGAAAAAATTGGAGTCTTTTTCTGGGCAAGTGATGCAGGCCGTGAAATCGATATTGATGATTACATTGATCAATTGGAAACAGACGAAGGTTATACGAAATTCTACAAATTTGAAAACAGTTCGGATGTTGCATCCGATTGTGCAACTGTAGATGCTTATGAAATCGATGCTGATACAATCTTCGTTTATATTTATGGGCATGGATATAATTCTGGTGGACATTCTTATACTAGTTTTATGGAAAATGGTTCCAGCATTGCTTCCAATACATTTCGAGGTTATATGGATTTATGGGAAGCTAATAGGAAATGTATACTTGTTGAGTCGTGTTATTCTGGTGATTGGGCTGATGATTTTGCAGCTGCACCATATTTAGCTATTTCAACCTCTGATGAAACGCATCCTTCTGTCACGTATAATTCGCAGCCCACCCCTTATGAAGGAAAATTCTCTCATTATTTCTTTATACGCATTGGTTTTGATGATACAGCTTCAGAAGCTTATGATAATACTGAACCACTAATTTATAATCCGTATCAATATCCAAAGATAAGCGATTACTCAACCTATGATTGGTTTGATTAACTATAATACATAGTGGGAACAATTGTTCGCACTTATTTTTTTCTTTTTGGGTATTTTTTATTCTTTTGATTTTACCAAAATAAGTCAAAAATTAGGTTTAAAAATAAATACAATGATCTTTCCTACAAAAGAGGAAAGGAATTAGAAAATGAGGAGCTTCTTTCGTTCCTTGTTTGAATGGTGTTTTATAATTTTCAAGAATGTTATAATTGGCATAATGATTATGAATGCTAAGAATCCATTAACATTGCTAGATTGAGTAGCAGGAATAGGCGTGTCAACAAATTTCGTAACAAATATATCACTCCCACCACTTAGGGTGGCATCATAAGCATTTTTGGTGGGAAAATCATCTGACTGCGTGACACCAGTAACAAAACAGCTCCCATTATCAGTAACAGCAAGCCCATACCCATAATCAGACTCAGTTCCACCAAGATAAGAACTCCAGCAGAGGAAACCAGTAGCGTTAAATCTGGAAACAAAGCTATCATATTCACCGCTTAAAGAATAGATAAAAGCATTCTTAGTTGGGAAATCACTTGAACAAGTCTCTCCAGTCACATAACAGCTACCATCATCTTTAACGTTTATAGCATACCCACGATCAGTGACATTTCCCCCCCTGTAAGTACTCCAGAGAAGAAGTCCTTCTGAGGAGAACTTGGTAATAAAAGCATCACCAAATCCACCAAAAGTATTGTAGAAAGCATTTTGAAGGGGAAAATCACTTGACCCTGCAAAGCCAGTAATATAGCAGCTGCCATCACCAGCAACAGCAATATCCAAAGCCTCATCCCATAAAGCACCACCTAAGAAGGTACTCCAGAGAAGGGAACCAGTACTATCAAATTTGGTCACAAAAACATCCCAATCACCATTAGGGGTGGCATCATACGCATTTAAGGTCGGGAAATCACTGGAAGCAGTAAATCCTGTAACATAGCAGCTACCATCACTTGCAACGGCAATACCAAACCCCCATTCAACAGCAGCACCTCCAAGGTAGGTGCTCCAGAGGAAGGTACCATTAGAAGAAAATTTGGAAACAAAAACATCATAAGAACCACCATTATGAGTACTGTCATAAGCGTTTTGTGTTGGAAAATCACTGGAATTGGTTAATCCTGTAATATAACAGCTGCCATCACTTGCAACAGCTATGCTATGCCCTTCATCCAATTCACTACCACCAAGAAACGTACTCCAAAGAAGGGAACCACTTGAAGAGAACTTTGCTAGAAAAACATCGTTATTACCACCAATAGTGTTATTGTAAGCATTTATGGTGGGTAAATCGTTTGATTTTGTTAACCCTGTAATATAGCTACTACCATCATCAACAACTGAAATATCAATGCCAATATCTGTATCACTCCCTCCAAAGTAGCTGCTCCAGAGCAGTGAACCATTAGTAGCAAACTTTGAAATAATGGCATCTGTATCGCCACTATAAGTGCTGTTAAAAGCATTTTGTGTGGGGAAATCGCTTGATATGGTTTGACCTGTGACATAACAATTACCGTCATCAGTAACAGCAATGCTACGTCCATATTCACCTTCACTTCCACCAAGGAATGTACTGAAATTTAATTCGGGGTAAATTGCAGGTACAGTTTCACGGCAAGCTAAAGGTATAGATTGTTCTGTAACAGATAGTACGAGCTGAGGTATTGATAGAAAGGCTATACTTAGGAGGAGTACAATGCTTAAATGGTTGAAAACTAATCGTGAAAGTTTTGCCAAAATATTTACCTTCAATAATAAACTCTTAGATTATAGTAATTAAACACTTATGTAAAAAAGTAACTATTATTTATAAC
>JAEORM010000178.1 GCA_016840905.1 Candidatus Gerdarchaeota archaeon
AAGAATAAGTTATTAAATAATAATTTATGATTAAGTATCCAATTATTTTGGAGAGTTTGTTATGCATCAAGAATCCGAACCAATCTATCAATATGCTAAATATATTTTTGATAATTTCAAGTCACTTATGAAACAACCTAGTAAAGAACTTGCCAATTTGGAACGAATATTTGGCGAAGAGACCAGTTTAGAGTGTTACCATTTCTGTTTTGTCTATGCTGAAAATTACCTTAAAACTAAAAAAAATTTCAATTCTAAAGATATTGAAAAGCTTAGACCAAAAGGTACTCCTGCATTACTTTTATTAGGGGCTAGTTATGTTATCGGTAAAACTGAAATTGTAGAAGAATTAGCTAATGAAATTACGGATGCATTAAAATCATTAAAAAACGATCAATAAACCAATAATTATTTCATTAATGATTGTATCTGAATTTTTTTCTTTTTTTTAAATATAGATTTCTTTTTAATTAGCTTTCTTATTGTAGATAATCTTCAGTTGCTTCTAGGATATCATATAACTCTTCAGTGCCTTCTTTACTGAAAAAGACCGAAATTAAACTGATTTTCTTTTTAGATTTGCCCTTATATTTGTCCTTTAGTGTTTCTAATCCTTCAATAGCTCCATCTATTTCGTCATAGAGCTCAAGCAATGAATTTGCAAACTTGAAGATAAACAACAAAGAAGCGATCTTCGTTCCTAAAGTTTCACAGCTAACAAAAATATCAGGGGAGTTGTGATAAATAGCATTTGGAGCGTATCTCTTGGTCATGAAAAGAATGATCTCTACCAAATCACTGACATAACTCATTATCGTTGTGAAATATTTATTATTTTTATCAGGATTAGTTATCCCTTCCTGCTCAAATTTCATAACTAACTTCTCTACTGCTTCCATCATCCTATCATAGTAAGCTTCATGGAAATAATAAAAGACATCATAACTAAACTGCCCTTCTCTTATAGTGTCACTTGATCCAAACCAACCTACATCCACATCAGCTAGGTACTTAACCTCTTTCATGAGGTTCTTTGCTCCAAAGCTGATATTATAGAGTATTTTGTAGAGTTCTTGCGTTGCTGCTTATTGGGGCATTAAGCTGTTTAATTCACTTTGTAATTGTTTTAACAAAGTGATTACTGGGCCCAAGTTTTCAGCTATAACTTCTTTGCCTTCTGTTAGGTCATGTAGTGCCTTTAGCAGTGCTAAGCACCCATCTGTCTCTTTCTTCAGTTCTTTGAAGGTATCAAAAACCGGTAAATATAATTTCTTTAGTAAATGAGCATTTTCTTCCAAATATTCAATCTGCTTTATCTTCACAATAAATGAATTACTCATAATTTCTTCCCTAACCTATAAGCCAAACAATTGTTATCTTTATTGTTTTTTAGAATTGCTATCAATGATCCTCTTCCTAACTATCCTTTATCGATTCGCCTTTATTAACCTTCAGAATTACTAATTTCTTTTTTAAATCATGAATACCAATTTTATTCCATTGATTATCTCTTTAATTTTATATAATCGAATGGTCAATAAATTCTTGGTAAATATGGTAGAACTCTTAACTAAACAAGAACAGCAAGTTCGAGATTTAGTAACCAAGCAAAAGAAAGCAAAGATAAATTGGTTATTAGCTATAACCCAATTATCTCTTGACGAATTAGTTGCTATAGCTGAAAAACTACATTTTATTATTACAAGCGAATATATTGCTTTACCTTCCGAAGGTCATAATATTCATGAACAAGGTACTTGGAAACCATTACCAATAACTCCTCCAAGAGGGTATTATCGTCGTCCAATAGAAGAAGAACAAGATCAATCATTAAAATCTTCACCTAAAACACCGAAAACTGTTCAAGATTATCGATATTGCCCAAGTTGTGGTATAACGCTTAAAGATACTGGTTTGGCTTATTCATTTGAAGGTTTTTGCCAAAACTGTGGCGAGGACCTTGATAAAATACTTGAAAAACAAACCTCAAATAACCCCTATGATAAGAAACGTTGTGCTCGTTGTGGGACGATTAATCCAGCAATTGCTCAATATTGTTATTACTGTGGATTCGATGTCCTTGAAACAATACTTTAGTGGTCCTT
>JAEORM010000179.1 GCA_016840905.1 Candidatus Gerdarchaeota archaeon
GAAGGTTTTTATCAAAAAGGTATTGTATTATCTACATTATATCTTTTGACAAATTACTTCTATAAAGTACTAATTAACTTGAAGGAAAAAGATTGAAGGTTCTTTTCTAAATTAATTTCTCTATTTTCATTGCAAAATTTCTTAAATTCTTCTTAATTATTCCCAATTGGGAACGCGCATCTTCGCCATAAAAACCAACTACTATCCCTTTTTTCAAAACAACAATAGTGGCATAACCTTCATCAATTTCGATATCAATATTTCTTACAGTTTTCTTTTCTATTGATTCACTTAATTTTTTTGTTGCTCGTAAAACAACGGAGGCGCTTGAAAGTATAAATTCATGATTTAAATCCTTTAGAGTATCGCCCCAGATTTTTTCACCATCTAATTTTCCAATTAAAAGACCTTCCAATTCAGGAATCTCATCACGAAATTCCTTTGCAGCGTTAGCTAAATTTTCAGACATTTTTATTTCTCCAATCTTCTTTCCGTTTTTTAATTTCTCACTAAATACATAATAAGTTTTCTTTTTTGACACTTTTTAGTTTATTTCTTATTTTTAAGGTATTTTTCATAATCATTCTTGAATAAAATAAATTCATTACCTAGACATTCTTTTGTACCGAGAATAATTTGATGAAAAAGGATTCTCCCCTCCTTATCTTGCACTTCTTCTAATAATCCTTGAACAACAATTCGATCATTTGTTTTGAAATAACCAGTTAGTGCTCCTTCAAAAGATAAAATACGCTGAATGTCATAATTTGAATAATTCTCTGATAAAATGGTACACTCAGTAATCGTGTAAATACTGGGATACGCAGAACCTAAATCAGTGTTGCTAATAGTAGCTTCTATAGTTATAGGTTTAATTGGTCTAAAGAATTGCTCTCCATATTTAAAAGGCAATTCATTTACTTTTGGGCTAAAGATTAATGATAAATTAGTTTTTCCATAAACAGATAACCATGTTTTCAATTTGATATATTCTCTTGTTAATGAAGTTGGCAAACCTGATTTTCTAGCCATACTCTCAATATATCTTTTACTTTTGCTTTCAGTCATAGGTTTGATTTCAGAAAAACGATCATAGATTATAGGGAATTTTTCATTAAAATCTTGGGCATATCTATTCCCATAAATAATAAAATCAATATCTGATTTTATGGTTTGAGCTTTCCATAAAATTGACCCAGTTATACCCATATCCTTAAATGGTATTTTTAGATAATCATGAAGCAATTCTGCTAATCGCTTCACTTTGCTTTCTAGTTCATCATTAGCTTCTTCTTTATCATCATCTAAAATTTCTTGTAACCGATCTTCTGGATAATAGTAGTAGGCTATCCTTTCTAAGGGAACAGCTAAAAATTCTACACCATAAACTTCACTTGTGTATTGATAACTGGGTTCTATTTCTTTAACTAATTCCAAATTTGTTTGATGACCTTTTAGGCTATAACTCTCCAATATTCTCTTATACTGTAAACCTGTTTCTCGAGAAATCCAAAAGCTATCTCCTAAATCATATTTAACAATACATAACCTTCTATCCGACGGATGGTGCCAAGTTAACACTTGACAAATTCGATTTTTATCATCTCGAAAATAATCTAAATGTAGAGAAGCTCTTTTGTATTTATTCTCTGAAACCATGTGAAATCCTCAATTTGATTCATATTCATTTCATATATTATTTTTAATGTTTTTTAAATGCTTTAATACTGAATTATTTTTAATGGTGGTCGTCATTATAACAAATATCAAATTTTGAACAAGAGGTGATGAAATGCCTAAAACTGATCCTAAAGAGGAGGCGAATACTCTATATCAAGATGGGCGAAAAGAATATACCTCAGGAAATTTTGAAGAGGCATTTTTAGTTTTACAGAAAGCACTTCATTATTATAAAAATTCAATAGAGTATGCTATTGAAGCAGATATCTATAGAATTTTAGCAGAAATATTGTTTAACAAAGGTAATTTGATAGAATCCAGAAATCATTATAAACGAGCATATCAAGCATTCAAGAATTTCGGTAATAAAATAGGTATGGCTGATTGCTATGATCAAATAGCTGTAAGTTTTATAATGCAAAATGAATATCAATATGCTGAGGAATATCAATTAAAAGCGATTAAAATTAGAAGAGGTATTGGAGATAAAAAAGGTCTTGCTAGGGGATTAAAAAATCTCGCAGTTATTGCTCATTCAAAAGAAGCCCATGAAGATAAAGCGCTTGGTTATCTAAAAGAGGCTTTAGAATTAGCTGAAAAATCGAATGATCCACAATTAGTGATCAATATTGCATTGGATCAAGTAAAAATTCTGAACAAATTGAAAATATATGAAGATGCAATGAAGAGCTTTATGATTGCAAGAAGTTTTAGCAAAAAATATTCTATTGCATTACCTGATGAATATGAAAATGAATTTGGTAATTTACTTCTAAATTTTGGTTTGCAGAAATATGATCAAGGAAATTTAGAGGATTCTTTAAAATACCTCAAAAATGCTGTTTTGGTTTTCAAATCAACAAATAATTCATTAGCAGAATCTATTGAATTAACAATCCAAAAAATTGATCAATTATTAAGCAAGAAATAATCTTTCTAATATTTGGTGGGCAGGGCGAGATTCGAACTCGCGGTCACCTGATTTTTCGTTAAATAGCACTACTAGTTTAAACCCGAACCAGGAATCATACCTAGCTAGACTACCTACCCTTACTGTTTTTTTTGTTCCTATTAGAATAAAAAGCATTTCCATTATTAATAATTTAATTTCATACTTTTTTGTGCAAAAGATTATTAGTCTTTTTAACCTTTTTAATAACATCTTATATGAGCTGATAAAAAGATGACTAGCTTCAATAAAATTGCAATTGTTTCCAGAACAACAAAATCTGAACATCAAAAACAATGCCAACAAATAGTGGAATTACTGATAGAAAAATATAATTCATCTGTTTATATGAACGAATCATTTGGAAAAACTATGAATCATTCAAAGATTATCCCTATGGAGCAATTAGATGATTTTGATCTTGTTATTGCTTTTGGTGGAGATGGTACAATCCTTTGGGCGTCTCGATATACTGATAAAACACCTTTATTTGGTATAAATGCTGGTCATCTAGGATTTTTGACAGCCTCTACTTTAGAAGATGGTTTAACAAATCTTCAAAGAGTTATGTCTGGAGATTATATTTTAGAAAAGTGTATGCGTTTAAAAGTTTCATTAAATGGAAAAGAACTTCCTACAGCATTAAACGAAGCTTATATCACTAACAAATTAAGTGCTCATATATGTCAACTTAACATTTATGTTGATGATTTTCATATTGGAAAACATTTGCTAGATGGGGTAATTGTTTCTACACCAGTAGGTTCTACAGCGTATGCTTTATCTGCTGGTGGGTCAATTATAGAACCTAGTTTTAAAGCCATGCAAATAGTGCCAGTAAATAGTGTCTCGAGAAGAATCCGTCCCTTTCTAATTCCTATTGATTCTGTCGTAACAATAACTGTTCCAGAATCTTTTGAAGAAGAAATAATTGTTATAACTGACGGTATTTTAGAAGGGAAATTACATTCTGAATCGGTAGTTAAAATAACTATGGCTGAACAACAAACAATCTTTGTGCGGTTTCCAAACTATGGATTTTTCAATAGATTAAAAGATAAACTAGATTTTTAAAAAGCAAGGTGAAGTATACGTGAATCAAAAAATGAATACTAAGAAGGATTCACATGAAAAAATAACTCAAGTTTATATTCTTGATGCTTCAGCTATTTATAATGGAATACTCACTCATAATTTGCCAGGTATTAAATATGTACCAGAATGCGTAGTTTCAGAAATCCAAGGAATGTTGCGTGGGGAAGCTATAATAGAGGAAGCGCTATTATATGAAGATTTGAAAATTATTACACCGGATTTACAATTTATTAGAAAATCAAAACAACAAGCTGAAAAAACAGGTGATATTCAAGAACTATCAGAATGTGATTTATCAGTAATTGCGATAGCACTTTCATTGAAAGGACAAAATCTGAAAACTGTGATCATAAGCGACGATTATGACATTCAGAATTTAGCAAATCATTTAAACTTAGATTATAGAGGTGTACATTGGAAGGGAATAACTTCAAAACATGAATATCTTTGGGTCTGTCCTGGTTGTGGTTTTAAAAGTAAAAAAGCATATACTGAATGTATTGAATGTGGAACACCTATGAAAAAAAAGACTCAAAAGCATACTTTATCAAAAAAAGGAGGATAAGAATTGTCTATAAGAAATGCACAAGCTCACAAAAGTGGGATTCTATTTGATCAAACTGACAAGAAAACATTGGTTATACCGTTTAAAATTGAATTATCTTCTAGATATGATTGCAGTTTAAAATTTCCTGAAAATATTAATAGACCATTCTTCTATTTCTTTTATCCTTCGATTTATAGATATACTCTCTTTTTTAATCGTGATAAAAACAACAAACCTGAAATTTTGTTAAATGCTTATTTAACAGCTAATACTTTAAAGGACCTTTCTAACAAAGCTCCTCAAATTATCATGACTCTTAAAACTAATTTAGAAAATCAAGGCTTATCTCTCAAATTAATAGATCCAGAAAGATATTTGAAACAACTTCAAGTAAAAATACCTTATTCAATAACAGAGCTTACACCTACTACCTTTAATGTTAAAGGTAATTTTGGTTCAAGTTTCATTTCAGTTGCTAAACTATTATTTGAAGAGGATCATGATGCTTACAACGATTTTCCAGTTTTTCTAAGAGATTTTTACTCTATTCTTAATAAGGGTGAACTTTGCCTTGACATCATCAATGCTCCAATAAATAGAAAGTCTAAATTAAAGAGTAGTGCTACAATTACAATACAAATTGAAAGTGCAAAATTAGAAGAGCATAAAAAAAATACTCAAAAATTAGATTCGTTACTTACTTTGTTTTGCAATTATAAACCTGATAATCCAACAACGAGATATTTATTTATTAACCATCAGGAATTGCAAGAGCATTATGGTAAACTGATAATGGGTCAAGGATGGAATTATATACCTGTTGATTACACGAATTTCTTAAATTATGCAGCTTTTCTGAATATCCTTTTAGATACCAATTAATTTTAGATGAAAATCTCATAATCAATAGTAATATTTAATAACACAATATCTTCGTTTCCTATTACTTAACACGCGTATTACTGTCACCATACCCAGTAAATAACAATAATTCTTTGGTGTATGGCTTAACAAAGATGGAATACCAAAAATGACAGAAGCGGATAAAATATGGATAAACAGAAATTAGTTTCACAGATTGCTTTGTGTAAAAAAGAATCTAAAAAACGAAAGTTTACTCAAAGTATTGATCTTGCTGTAAACTTTAAAGATTTAGATTTAAAGATTCCAAGCAATCGATTTAACTTCCAAACTACCTTACCTCATGCAATTTATAAAAAAGTAACCGTAGCAGTTTTTGCTAGCGGAGATCTTGCAGTAAAAGCTAAAAATGCTGGGGTACAAACGATTTTAGGAAGGACGGAATTAGAAGCCTTAGGAAAACTACCTAAGGATATCAGGAAAATGGCTGAAGAACACGATTTCTTCCTAGCTGAACCTCCTCTAATGCCTATTGTTGCACGTTTCCTTGGTAAATATCTAGCACCACGTGGCAAAATGCCTCAACCTCTCGCTCCCAATGCTGACATAGAAGTCTTAATTGAACGATTTGCTAGAACTGCTAAATTAAGAATTAAAGAAAATCCAGTAGTTCTAACTAAAGTAGGCAATGTTAAAATGGAAGACAATAATGTTGCTGAAAACATTGAAGCGGTGATACATGCACTTGAAAGCAAATTAGAGAAAGGTATCCAAAATATCAGATCTGCTGTAATTAAAACGACTATGGGCAAATCTGTTAAGATTGAGGTGTAAGAAGATGAGTAATGCTGTATATCAACACAAACCCAATTTAGCAAACAAAAAGCAATTAGCAGAACTGATAGGTTTAATTCAAGCTTATAATAATGTAGGAATAACACGTGTAGAAAATATAGCTTCAAAAACCATTCAACGATTACGAACTGATCTAAGAGGAGATGCTGTCTTAAAAATAGCTAAAAATACTCTCATGCGTTTAGCATTAAATGAGGTTGCTCAAAAAGACAAGCATATTACCAAACTTTTAGATTATATTAATGGTTCATGTGCTTTCATATTAACAAATGGTAATCCCTTTAAAGTAGCAAATTATCTTGAGAAAAATAAAATCCCCACTGCTGCAAAAGAAGGACAAATCGCACCAAAAGATATTATCGTAAAAGCTAAAGATACTGGTTTTGCCCCAGGTCCAGTTATAGGAGAACTTCAATCTATAGGACTTAAAACTAGAATTGAAGGTGGCACGATAAGAATTATTGAAGATGGTGTTGTCTGTCGAGTGGGTGAAAAAATTTCAAGAACATTAGCTAATGTTTTAGGACGATTGGGAGAAGAACCATTTGCAGCTGGTTTGTCAGTTGATGCAATATATACTGCTGGTAATATTATTGAGCATGATGACTTGATTGTTGATTTTGAAGGTATTTTAGCTAATTTAATTAAAGCCCACAAAGAAGCATATGCTCTTTCAATTGAAGCAGCTATTCCAACAAAAGAAAATATCACTGAACTCATTGGTAAAACAAGAAGAAATGCTCTTACCTTGGCTATCGAAACCAACTTTATCACACCTGAAACAGCTGGCAATGTATTAGCTAAAACACAACTCGAAGCAATGATTTTAGCAAAGCTTATTGCAAAAAATGATCCAAGCCTCCTACCTCCTGAACTCCTCTCTGCTGCTCAAACAGCTGGAAGTGTTGCTCCTGAAAAAGAAGCAGCTAAAGAAGCAGCTAAAGAAGAAGAAGAAGAGGAAGAAGAAGATTCTGGCATGGGTTCTCTATTCGGTTAATCAGACAAAAAATCTCTCGGACTTTGTAATTTAAGTTCGAGAAAATTATTTTTTCTATTTTTTTAATCTAAAAGTCTAATTATAAACTAAAGTTGAACGAAATAATTATAAAAACAGATGTTCTATCGCTCTTATTGAATAATATCTGTTATTATTAGGACTTGGATGGAATTACACAAATGAAGGACAAATTTGTTGGATATACAATATTTATACTTTCCATATTGGTTTTAGGTGCCTGGGGAACATTTACAGTATGGGGAATAGTTGATTGGAATAAGAATCCTGTAGATGCGTTTATACCTCAATATGTTACAATTATTTTGATTGTTGCTCCTATATTTATTGCTATGATAGTTGTTTTAAGTATAGCTGCATGGATAGGTTGGACTATGGCTCGAACCCCCCCACCAGCACCAATTGATTTAGAAGATTTTGTAGGCGCTAATGAACAAAAATAGATTAAATTAAAGACAAGATTGCTTGTCTATTTTCTTTTTATTTTTCATTTTTTTTAACTAACTTGAAATCGCATTATATCAAAAAATATTTCTTGTGTTTAGTATTCTTAAGATAACATAATTGAATTTTTGTTTGAATTATTCAAATAAAAAGAATTAAATTACATAAAAACCTTTTTTTCTTAATATTATCTTATTTGTGTGTGTGGTAAACCAATGGATATAAGGACACTTTCAAGTCATAATTATATACCAATAATAGATCCGGATTATCTGAAACAAAGCCCTGATGAATTTCTCGCTGAGAATGGAGGATTTCTTAGCGAAGTAGCTGTTATCGCTAAATCAACTTCTGGTTTTGTTCACTTCCGAAGTGCAATAGCACCAACTAATCGAGATACAAATGAATTTTTCTCAACTTTTACTTCTATTGCAGATTCAATAGGTATCAAAGTATATGCACTAGTTAATGGACTTGCAGACTCATTTCTCGCAAAAAATCCCAGCTATTCAGCTATTAAGGATGGTGGTAATCCCAATAGTTATTTTATAGATCCATTTAAAACCCAATATACAAACTATCTTAAAGGGATTCTTTCTGAAATTGTCTCTTTTCCTATTCAAGGAGTACTACTAGATAATATTCGATTCCCCAGAGAAAATTATAGTTTTTGTGAAAGTTGTCGAAGACAATTCTCCGATCGTTATGGTATAGAGCGGATTTTCTCTTTAGGTGATATGCAAAGGGACAACAATTTGTATGCCCACTGGAATCAGTGGAGAGCAAATGCTTTAGAAGCTATTCTTGAAGAATTATCCGAAGTCACTACACCAAAGAAAAATATCCCATTAGCAATTACAATGGATATTGATCCTACTTTAGGCTCTCTAGGAGCATACACTCAATATGGTCAAAAACTTGATTTTATAGCTAAATATGGTGTACCCACTATTCATTTATCAGCATGGTCTCCATTTCCCACTACAACTTCAGCTCCTGAATATCAACTTCTTAAACAAAATCTCCAATTTGCTAAAACTTTTCAAGAGAAGAATCAAACAGCATTAAACCTCTATATTTGGGGTGCTGAAAATGAATCATTTGTTGATATCATTGATGCCTTGAAAAAAGAAATTTCAATTGCTAAAATATTTGTGCAAAACCATTTACCACAAGATTATCAAAAACGAAGAGAAATTCATCTTGGTTTGTCCTAGATTATTTTTCTTTCTTTTCATTTCTTATTTTTCTTTATACTTAAATAAAGAATTAAAAATACCTATATGAAAAGCTAGAAATAGTTTAACAGTCAAAAATACTGTACTCAATAGTAAAAAGGTGAATGATCACTTGGCAGAAGATATATTCACGAAAAATGTTCAAAAGATAGAGAAAATTTATTCCGCACTTATAAAAGGTGAAACTAATGCCCAACAAGAAGTAGAAATGCGTGTGGAATTAATTGATGTACTCTCAAATATAGAAGCTATTTTAATAAGTGAACGAGCGAATAATAAAGAATTTATTTCTCAACTTGAATCTTTACGGGATATTCTTCTAGATTGGGATCCATATGGTCATTGGTTTAGACAGCAAAAAGATTTGGTTGACTTAGTCTATAAAGTAATTATTAATGCAAAAAATGTTGTTTTTACTAAAGAAATTGCTGATTCTTCCGAAGCAACTCGTTTAAAGGGAGAGCTTGATACATTAAAATCAGAATTGGATGATTTAAGATCATTGATTAAAAGTTTAGTTAGAGAAAAACCTGACCAGCCAATTACGCCTGCTGAACCTGCGAAAACAGAGCAAGTAAGTACATCATCTTTACCATGGAAAAGATCTAAGGAAATGACAGCTGAAGCTCCAGTAGAACCTACTTCAACAGAACAACCTCTAATTGAAGAAAATAGTGATGCCATAGAATCAATTCAAGATGAACCACCATTAATTTTACCAGTAGAACCAGTGAAAATAGTTCCAGTAGTGGAGGAGTCTATTGAAGAAATAGCTCCAGTAGTTGGAGAAGATATTTCTCCTATTTTACCCCAGGAAGTAACACCTCCTACTGAAATAGAAGAAGAAGCTGAAACTATAATTCCAGATGAAATGTTAAAGAAAATTACTCAAGATAAAAATCTTAAAACAGGTGCTTCATCAGTTTTAAGCCAGATGAAATCTTTAATTTCAGAAGCGGAAAAAGAAACTGAACGTCAATTATCAGATTTTAAAGAGCAATTAGATGTTGAAGAGGAAAGTTCAAGCATTCCAACACAAGAGACTGAACAGGAGACATTCAAATTTACAAATAAACCTTCAGTAGTAATTAATGAAGCAATTGAGAATATTGATCAATCCGAGGAAATCGAAGAAGATCCATTAGAAAGTTTGGTGCAAATGTCTAATTTTAACAAAGAGGTAAAAGAAGATGTTAAAGAAAGCGACAGTACTCCTTCAATTGATCCCTATATGCAATTACTCACTCTTGAAGCAGAAAAATATCGCTTGGAACGTGAAAGTGAAAAAAATGAAGCTGATTTTCAAGAAGGGTTGAAAAGCAAGAAGGAATTTGATGAAACAATTCAACAGATTAACCAAGAGCTTAGTTATATAAGAGAACAAATCAAAGCTTTACGAACCCAATTGAATTCCTAATATTCTTTTTATTTAAAAAACAATCTAATAAAACAGGTGATAATAATATTGAAAACAATGATTATGGAAACACAAAAAATACATTTGCTTAGATTAGAGAAAGGTGACGAATTATTAACAAGTATATTGAATTATGTTAAGGAGAAAAATATCTTAAGCGGTTTTCTAACTGGAATTGGTGCTTTAGAAAAAGGTAAAATTGGTTATTTCGATATTATCAAGAAAAAATATTTGAATATTCCTTTCCAAGAAGTTGAACTTCTAGCATGCACAGGAAATATCTCAAAAAATAAGGATACAAGTGAGCATGTAGCACATATTCATATAATTATAGGTAATCCTGATGGAACAAGTTTAGGTGGGCATCTTGTTGAAGCAAATGTATCAGTAACAGCTGAAATCTATCTGGTAGAAACCCGTCCAGGTGTTTTTAGAACCAAGGATGAAGAAACAGGCCTATATCTTTTATCTCCTAAAAATTAAGAAAATCTTTCAATAAGATTTCTTAATCCTCTTTTTTATTTTGAGGCATGAATTCAACTCTATAAATACCTGTTTTTCCACTAAGTATTATTGGATCAGATTGTTTATTTCTAAAAAGGCCTTCAATATTTACTTCATAAACACCTTTCTCTTTAAGCTTAACAGAAGGTATACTATCATCTTTTAGGTCATCAATTCTTTTCTGCTCGGGATTGTCAAAAATAATTTTGGGAATAATTTCGTAACTTTTATCACCGGACTCTTCTAGTGTTTTTTCTTTTACTTGAGGTAGTGTTCGAAGGTTTTTTAGTAACTCACTCGCAGAAGAAGCTACTGTCTTGAAAACCTTTGAACCACATTTAGTACAACCTGTACTTAACAAAGTAGGCGATTTTTCTAATCTAGTATTACATTTTCCACAAACAAAATCCATAATGTTCTTCCTGATGGATATAGTTGGGCTGAAATTGATGCCTCATCCTCAAAAATGAACTATATTATAAGTTAAAAAAAATAGAGATTATTCAAACGTATATGCAGATATTATCAAAAAAGAATAAAAAAGGAGAAATAGAAATTATGCTTCTCCCTCTTCTTCATGAAGGACTTTAAGTAAATATTTTTTATACAAATCTTCTCCATTCTCAATTTTAATGTAAGAAGCAGTTGGTAATTTATCAGCACCAATATCAAGAGCACGTTTCGCATAATCAACAAATTGTGGATATGTATGGATAGTAGCTAATGCTTGATTTGCTTTAACTCGAGCAGCAACATCCATAGGTTTACCAAAAGCACGGCGCATACCATCTTGCAACCTATCAGCCCCTGCAAAAGCCATCATTTTATTTTCGCGAATAATATGATGAGGGAAGACTCTTACAATAAAATGATAATTATCATTACCAGCTTTTTTCTGCATTTGTCTATTTGTCATTTGCCTTAAAGCATCTAAGGATATATGTCTAATTTGACAGCTTTCTTTTGCAAATAGGGATAAAGTTACGGGGAATTTGGTTGTTTTATTTCCAGCTTCAAAACTGGTTATTTTAGCTCCTGGAACACTACGAACATACTTTCTTCGTGTGAAAGGTGGACCAGCTACTCTTGTATAACATCGTGCGGGGCGTCTAGCCATTTTTAATCAACTCTTTATCATTCGACGAACACTTGTACGATTTAAATGTATCTATTTTTCAAAAATTTTCTAGTAATTCTTGAGATAAATTTCAATCAAAATTATCGCTTTTTAATAATATCTATAGGATTTTTTTATATGTTTCAAACAGAATTCTTTTTTTAGTTAATTGGTTAATGAATCTATAAGAAAAATTACTTGAAGGTATAAATAAAATGGTAGAACATAGATGTCCTGTTTGTGGTAAACCAGTTTTGCCCAATTTTAAGTTTTGCAAATCTTGTGGTGCACGGATACCATCAGATCTGTTTCAAGAAAAGAAAGAGAAAAATGTCGAAATATATTCAACATCATTTGGTACAACACCTGTTGAGAGTTCTTCAACCTCATCTTCAGAACCAATTGATCGTGATGTTGTCCAATCCTTAGCTATGAAAGGTCGATTGATAAATATCGATAAGGATATGGATGAAATTTTAGAAGAAATAGAAAATCTTGAAGAAAGAGTTAAAGTAGGACTTATTCCTAAAGAAGATGCTAAGGAACGTGTCAACGAACTTAACAAACGTTTTGTAGAATTAAAATTAGAGAAAAAGCAACTCAAGAAACAAGGAGCTCCAATACCAATTTTTGAGATGATAGAAAAGAAGGACTTAGCTAAAGAGCGGCTTTCAAAACTTGAGGGTTTGAAAAATGAGAAAAGCATAACTGAGAAAACTTATGATAAAATGAAAAATGAATATCAATCCTCAATCTTAGATGCTGATAAACAAATCACCCAAGAATTGATTAAAATGGAACGTTGGCAAGGTCAATTAAATAAAGAACTAGCTGAGAAGCGTGAACTATTAGAAACACTGTTTGTCAGAAAAAGCACTGGTGAATTATCTGAAGATGAATACAATAGAGAAAGAAATGATTTGACGGAAGATATCAAAGATTGGGAAGCTGCATACGAGGAATTAAAGAAAACACTCAAAAAATTGAAATAAAAAGTATGAAAATTAGAGAATAATACTAATTCTCTATTTTTTCCTCTTCTTCTTCACACTCATCAATATCATCCATTTCTTCCAAATCTTCATCTGCATCAGTTCTTGTTTCCCAAGGTCCAAGTTCAATTTTCAATGAAATATCTTCTGAATTTGGGCACTCAATCCTTAAACTGATTGTATGTAAATCTCTATCAACTATTTCAGGATGCATACATCCTTCTTCTAATTTTTCAACTAGAAATTGAATATATCTTTCAGATAGAACATTTAGACTACCATCAATTAGTTCTTTCCCCAAAGAACCTGGGAAATATTTTACTGTTCGACCATCTCGTATAATCTCTATTAATTGTGCTTCAGCAAGACGAGTTATATGATGTCTTACAGTGTCATGATGAATTTCTAATTTTTCAGCTATTTCGGTTTGATAACAACCAGGATTGTTAATAATATGGTCGAAAACTTTAGCAGCTGTAATATTCTTTAATATGGCGAAAGCTTTTTCAGCTGATTCAGATCTAAGCATTTTTGGGAAGAATAATCGTTTCCCACCAAATTTTGCTGATTTTATTAAACCATCTTTTTCAAGCATGCGTAAATGCCAGGATAACGTTCCTTGTGGTGCTGCAAGCGCACTAACAATTTCGTAAAAATAGGATCCCGGTGTTTCACAGACAAGTTGATAAATGGATCTTCGTAAAGGATGCATTAAAAGTGATAAACGTTTTTCTTCAAACTTTCTGCTGGACAGAGGATTCAAACTCCTATTAATTCTAAATACATAAATTCTTTAATATTATTATTTTTTGCTTGTGTGAAAAGGTTATTCTGATTAAATAACCATTAATTTCTTTTTACAAATAGTTAAGCTTATACTTTAATATTTGGTCTCTAATTGTTACCAACCGTTAATCTTTTTTAAGGATAAATCATATAGATGTACAACAAATAGGCAAAAAATAGCCTAAAAAAACAGGTTAAAAAAGGTAAAAAGACCCAAAAAAAGTCCCGAAACCTTACCTTTAGAAAAAAACTAATAAACAAGCAAAGAATAATTTTAATGAAGAAATTGTTTAAAAATCTCTGATTAGGAGAGGCAGTAATGACAACAGAAGTAACCGTAGCAAAGATGTGCAAGCTAGAAGTAGGACAACCCATACAATTACCCCAAACTTTTCTAGATGCTTTGAAGCCTGAAGAAGGAAATTATGCAGTAATGATACTCGCACCCAGTACTAAGATAATAAGAATTATCCCCACAACGAGTGATAAAGTATACAAAGTGGGTATCGAGATTGGAAAGCTTAGTCCGGACTTTCTCAAGAAGATGGGTTCAC
>JAEORM010000180.1 GCA_016840905.1 Candidatus Gerdarchaeota archaeon
AGATCCATCATCAGATTTGAGAACTACCCCACCAATTGTATTGATAGTTTCTTTTGATAATTGCATGGAACATTTGTTACCAGTTATTTTGGTCACTTCTTTAGCTAATGAAGTGAGATCCTTAACCTTAGCTTGATCTTCTTTACGAACAAATATCGAAAGATTGCCACCACCAACTGCAATTCCTGCTTCGATAATTAAAGCTTCAAGAATCTTATCATATTCAGCTTTTTTATTAAAATTCTTCAATTCATTTTTCGCTAAATCAAAGGTTTTCGTAATTTCCTCCTCTTTCTTTAGGAGAATTTCTCTTCGAGCTTGCAAATTCAATGAGGCTATTTGTTGTTTCTCTTGCTCTTTGATTGTTTTTACTCGAGATTCGAGAATGAGTGATTTTTCTTTTTCAGCTAAATCCTTCCCTTTTTGTTGAATCTCTTTAGCTTGTTTTTTAGCTTCATTAAGAATTTTATTTGCTTCTTCCTTTGCATAACTAAGTATATCTTCAACCATTTGATTAATGCGTAATTTTTCTGTGGACAATCTATTTCTCACCTTTTAGTACCAAGCGAGTAGATTCAAAAATGTTCTTCCTAATAAAAATATTTTGACGGTGTCATCAAAAAAGAACCCTTTTTTGATTTCTTTTTTTCATTATTGGTGAATTAGCTTAAAATAATTAGGTAAAGGATAATTGATTCATCTAATAGAACATAGAATTTATATTTTAATAATAATAAGCTTTCACGTTTCACAAAAGAAATAAACCCTAAATAATTGTAGTAACAATGGAGATAAAAAAAATTGATGCAAGCACCAAGAGTCCAACAACTGGAATATGCTATTAGAGATATTAGTGCTGAGGCAAGAAAACAAGCTGCTTTAGGAAAAGATCTAATTTGGCTAAACATCGGGGATCCAAATAAATTTGATTTTGAAACACCAAGAAATATTGTAGACGCATTCATAAAAGCAGCAAATGAGAATAAAAGTTTCTATTCAGAGTCACAAGGGATTGTGCCATTACGAGAAGCAATAGTTGAAAAAGAGACTAAGATTAATGGAGCTAAAAATCTTACAATAGAAGATATACATGTAACAGCAGGTATTTCAGAAGGAATCATGTTCCTTTTCGGTTCATTATTACATCCTGGAGATGAAATATTAATACCAGGACCTTCTTATCCATCGTATTCTGCTTTTCCAAAATTCTATGATGCTAAAGGAATTGCTTATAGAACCATAAGCGATGATAATTGGCAACCAGATGAAGAAGACATTAGAAATAAAATAACTGAAAAAACTAAAGGAATTTTAGTTATTAATCCCAATAATCCTACAGGAGCAGTTTATAGAGAAAAGGAATTAAAAAACATAGTAGATATTGCCGGTGAATTCGATTTACCAATAATCTGTGATGAGATATACGATCGCTTATCTATGGATCAAGAATTTATAGGTATGCCATCTATTGCTAAAGATGTTCCATTATTCATGATGAATGGTTTCTCCAAGGTCTATTTAATGCCAGGTTGGCGAGTAGGTTATTGCTATATCCAAGATCCTGAAAACAAAATCAGACACATTTATAATGGGATAATAAAACTAGGAAGATTACGACTTTGTGTAAATACTCCTGCCCAATATGGTTGTGTTGAAGCTTTAAGAGGTCCACAAGACCATATTAAAGGTACCGTGGCTAAATTACGTTCAAGACGTGATTTGATCTATAAACGATTAAATGAAATAGATGGAATTTCTGCTCAAAAACCAGAAGCTGCTTTCTATATCTTTCCAAAAATTGAAAACCTAGGCAAATACAAAAATGATAAGGAATTCATCTTAGCTCTCCTTAAAGAAGAAGGAGTTGTAGGTGTATTTGGTAGTGGTTTTGGTAAAGAATATGGTGATGGATATTTCAGATTAGTATTCCTATCACAAGAAGAATTAATAGATGAAGCAATGAATCGCCTTGAAAGATTCATGAAAACAGTTTAAATGAAAAATTATATTGGCAATTTTAGTTGCCAATTATTTCTTTATTTTTTATGAAAACCAATTGAGCATTTTTATAAGTTCAGTTTGTTGTTCGAGCAATTCTACATAAACATCTTCCAATCTTCGACGAACTTTCTTCAAAATATCTTTGGTCAAATTTGTACCTATTTCTCGTTCGATATTCTGTCGTAAGATTTTGAATATTTTTTCTAATTGATCTAAAATTACATTAAAATCACTGTTTTGACTCAGTAATTTTCGTAAATTATTTTGGTCTATCAAATAATCCTTTTGTTCGCTGATGAGTCTTGCAAGTGATTCATCTTTAATGATCGTTAAAGCAAAAGTATCGCGCTTTATTCGTTCAAGTTCGCGAACGCCTAACCAGTTATCTGCTTCATCATAGATTAATTGGAAAAGATCTTCAATGAATTCAAGTGAACGAGTATATTGGAAATCTTTCTTATCTAGGACAAGTTTCCATTGTGGTAAAATCTCCAAATACCGATCTGAAACTAATTTTTCAATTAAATCATCCAATTCAGTATTATCAATTTTTATTTTTTTCTTGATATCATAAAGAGTTCTTTGCCCACCAATTTCCCCAAGTATTCGAACAGCATACTCCCCAGCATAAGCAATTACTTCATTGTATTGATCAGTTCCTACTTCAACAGCTGTTAAGCCTTTCTTAGTTAGCTCAAAAACAGTATTATCATCTATAGTAAATTGAGTTTTCACTATGCCTATTTCTTCAAAATAAGC
>JAEORM010000181.1 GCA_016840905.1 Candidatus Gerdarchaeota archaeon
ACGTCCGAGAATCTGCGGAATCTTAGGCCTTGTAGACGGATTTCTGTTGATCTTCGGCGGGCTCACTCGTATAAAGCGGAGGTAATCGCACACATGGTAAATAATGCCCCAGAAAGACCGGATAGACTTGATGCTCAAGTTTTTCACGTCAAAGTGCGTGGTGAAGACTGGATTGTTTTTATAGGAATGTACTATACAAAGCCTTATGAAATTTTTGCAGGTAAAGCAGACAAAATAAATTTATCTTCTAAAGTTGAATCCGGTAAAATTGAAAAAGTAAAAAAGAATTTTTATTTTTATCCTGAGAATTCAGAAGATAGAATTTCCTTAACAAAAGATTTTATGGATGATGAAATACATTCTGCGTTATCAAGACAAATATCCTTAAACCTTAGACATGGAACACCTATTGAAGAAATTGTCGATCATTTAGTTAAATCAGAGGGTAATATTGTAGATGTATCTAAGGTCATGGCCAGAGTACTTAAAAAGTATATTGATGTGCAAAAACTAAATGGTGAAAAAGTTTGTTCAAATTGTGGATCAAAGAATTTAGATTTTGTAGAGGGATGCTTTGTTTGTAAAGATTGCTCTTATGGAAAATGTGGATAACAACTAATAATTGAAGGTAAAACTTATGACAGAACTAACAGAAAATACAATAAATGAATTATCGAAAGAAATTCATTCTATCTCAGTAGAAAAAGGATTCTGGGATGAATCAAAAAGCATGAAAGAGTTGATGGTTTATTTATCAAATGAAGTAGCAAAATCATTGAATGAGTACTTAAACTCAGGTGATCCCGTTTATTATTCAGAAAGCGGTGTTAAGCCAGAGGGTTATTTATTTAGCTTGGTTGATACTGCTATCAGGATTTTAGACATATTAGGTGGTATAGACAAAATTACCAATGAAATGAATGATATGTTTTTGGAAACAATATACCTATTAAAAGACTTAGCTATTAATAGTGCCACTGTATCTGAAACCGTTCCCTATAGCCGGGTTTATTCTGAGGATAAATTAAATTTTAGAGTTAACTTAAAAAGTATGTTATTTCTAATTGATGTTGAATTAGAAGAACGAGGTTATAGTTTGCTGGCTTTGCTTGATGAGAAACTGAATTATTTGAAAACAAAAGATTTATTATATGAAAGGTGAAAACAATGGAACAACAATATGATAGTTTAAGTGATACCTACAAACATAAATTCAGAGTAATGAAGCTTATGGCTTTGATTTCTGATGAGCTTATTCAAAGAGGGGTGAATCATGATAATTCTAAACTTGAATCACCTGAAAAAGAACTATTTGATATTTATACTCCTAAGCTTGCAAAAGTAACATATGGAAGTGAAGAATATAAAGGTTATTTAAAAGAGCTTAAACCAGCTTTAGATCATCATTATGCTAAATCGTTGCATCATCCCGAACATTACAAAAATGGGATCGAGGATATGACTTTGATTGATTTACTAGAAATGCTTATTGATTGGAAAGCTTCGAGCGAAAGACATCAAGATGGTAATATTTTAAAATCTATTGAAATTAATACATCAAGGTTTGATATTGACAGTCAACTTAAAAAAATTCTTATAAATACAGCTAATAAGCTGGATGGCAAATGATCTCTAATTTCCTTGGTACAATAGGATCTTGGCGAAATGTAGCTGATTCTGCCAGAACTACAATTTCCAAAGAAGCGGGAACAAAAGAACCATCTTCAAATTGGAAACGTAGAATGTTACTATCAGAGCACTCACCTATTCGCCAGATATTAATAAGATTTAAATGGGAAAACTTAAAGTCATGGATATCAGTTCATTTTGTAAGGCATAAATATGGTATTGAGCATTTTGTTTCTACGCAAAGAACGGATAGAACAGGAATTGATAGAGATGAGCTGAAACAATCTAATCCAGTCAATCATGAATTTTTAGCGAATCAGCAAGCCATTATTTATATATCACGAAAACGATTATGTAAACTTGCGTCAAAGGAAACTCAGCAAGCATGGAAAGGGTTTTTAAAGTCAATTGAAAATGATCATCCTGAACTTGTTTCTATTTGCGTGTCTGATTGTATTTACCGAGGTTATTGTTACGAATATAGAAGCTGTGGTTGGTTTAGAACAAAGTCTTTTGAAACTAAACTAACTGAATATAGAGAAGGTATAAATGAGCACTAAAGCAGAACAGCAAAAATTTATAATAGATTTTGTCAATAAAATAGATATATTACCTGCTTTAAAGAAATTGGAAAAGGAAATAATTGAAAAAAATAAAATCATAGAACAGGAGAATAAATACGGTAGCTTCTGGTATCCAGAAAAATAAAGTATAGACTAATTTAATAAAAGGAGACTTAAATGAAAAAATATTTATTGATTTTGTTTTCTGTTTTTATTCTAAATTGTACTGATGCTAAAACAGCAAGTAGAGTGTTAGACGAAAATGGTTATACGGAAGTTGAAATGACTGGATATAATTTTTTTGCATGTAGCAGAGAAGACTTTTATCATACCGGATTTATTGCGGTATCATCTAACGGTCGTTCTGTAGAGGGTACGGTATGCTCTGGCTTATTGTTTAAAAATAGTACTATTAGATTTAAATAAAAAAGGAGAATATTTAAATGAAAGTATTTTTGGATTGGAAAACACTATTGCTTGCTGTAATAGCTGTTTGTTGTTTGGTGTATTCGATTGTTTTGCTTGCACAGCATAAATACGTCGAAGCGGTTGCATTTGCTTGGTTGAATGGGTTTGGTTTAGGTGCGTTTGTTTATAAGTACAAACCTTTCCTTAGTTGGATTCTACTTTTCCAGAACTGGTTTAAAGGAATAAAGAAATGAGTAATAAAATTGAAATGTCTGAAAGAGAAATTTTAGGTACACTTCAGATTCTAGCTAATATTTCCCGGCAAAGACTTCCTGTTGGAAAAGGTCAGTATAATCTTAAAAGAATTATTGAAGCTGTATTTGAAATTGACGCTAATGAAAAGTTGCAAGAAAAACATCGGGAATTATTTGAAAGCTTTATGAAAGAAGTTGAGAGTGCTCCAAATGAAAAAGGTGAGACAACTAAAAATAGAGTATTTGATGAAGCCAGACAAGAAGAGTATAATCAAGCTTTTGATGACTTATTTAAAAAAGTTCACACTATTGATAGAAGACCTGTAACAATTGATCTGCTTGAAAATCTTGATTTAAGATTATCTATGGAAGAGCTTGGACTTCTTTCAAAAATAATAGTTGAAAATTAATTTTTCTTTACAGTATGACTCAGGTTCAAAAGTTTACCAAAGTAAAAACGATTCTTTAGAATCACAGAATTTAACAAACAAAGGAGATACTATGGGTATCAAAGTACAAGATGCACAGGAACGCATCAAAAAAGTTTCTGCAAAAGAAGTTGAGGCATTAGTCAAAGAATATGACGAATCGAGAAAGCCTCAC
>JAEORM010000016.1 GCA_016840905.1 Candidatus Gerdarchaeota archaeon
ATTATGAGTGCTTTAGATCCAGATTTAGACGCAGATGATGCTGATGAAAACAATGATGATCATATCTCAGTAAGCGAATTTTTCGATTTTGCATATGATTTAGTTAAAGACTTAGATCCTTTCTGGTATAATTTGTGGCCCTACTATCAAACTCCACAAAGTTTTTTTGGTTCTGGTTTTAGTGGAACTACCACATATTTAGGTGATCATTATTATTGATAAGTAAAATATATTACTTGATAATATCAAGAATAGCTTCAAAAGAAGTTATTCTTCTTTTTTCTCATAGCTAAATATTTCCAGGCGTCATTACAATTCCATCCCGTTTTATTTTTCCATCTTCCAATAATAAAACCCGATAATCATCTTTTACCAAAGTAATATCATGAGTGGCAATAAGAAATGTAATATCAGTAGTTTTTTGGATATTGTATATTTTTTCCATGGTTTCAGTCGCAAGCTCAGCATCCATGTTGGCAGTTGGTTCATCCAAAATAATGATCTTTGGATACTTATTAACAGCAATCGCTAGTGATGCTCTTTGTAATTCCCCACCTGAAATTTCAAGTGGGTAAGAATTCTTTCTTTGAGTAATTTTGAATTGATTTAGTTGGGTTTCTATGTTCTCCTCATCCAAATGACGTATATTTTTCCACGATAAGATATCTTTTAGAAGAAAGCTTTCAGTAATTGTTAGGAAAGGATGGAGATTTCCTTGTTGAGTAACAAGACCAATATTTTCCCTTCTAAATACTGCTCTATCTGCATCAGATAATTCGCTGAAAGGTTGGTCAAGAATTTCAATTTGGCCTGAAGTAGTACACTCTAATCCTGCAAGTATTTTGATCAAAGTAGTTTTGCCAGATCCACTAGGACCAAGTATAAAGGTTATGTCTCCTTTTTGTAGTTTCAAATTAACATCTGATAGAGCATGAATAACATTTCCATTGTAATAATATGTTTTAGAAACATTGGTTAAGGTAATGATAGAGGATTTTTGCTTAAAATAATTATCAGGAAGTGAGTCCAGTACTAACTCCTTTCTCTTGATTACAATTTCATCTAAAGTCACTTCTTTTGGCTCAATCATTTCAGGGTGAACCAATCGAACAATTCCTTTTTTTGAATATTGCAATTCTGCTGCATTAGTTAAGTTAAGAGATCTAATGATGAAATCAGGCAAACGTACGCTATTGGATGAATCAATTTGCATTTTAAATCTCAAAGGAAATTCTTTTTTAGCGCCATAAGTTATTTTCTCATTAACATCAATTATAGAAGAAACTCGACCATCTCGTATCTCACAGGTTTTATCTACCCCTTCTTGAAATCTCGGATCATGAGTAACAACAACAACAGTAGTTCCAAAATCCTTTGTAACTTGTCTCAATAGATCCTTCACGCGAAAAGTATTCATACTATCTAGTTGTCCTGTGGGTTCATCACAGAGTAATAATGGGGCTTCTTTAGCAAGAGTACAAGCAATTGCAGTTCGCACCATTTCTCCCCCTGATAAGGTTCTAACAACACGATGCATCAGATGCTCTATACCTAATTTCTCAATAATCTCTTGATTTCTTTTCAGTATACTAATGCTACTGTCTTGATTTAACCTCAAAGCGAATTTTAAATTATCCTTAATTGTTCCATCCAAGAATAGTGTTCTTTCAGGAAATTGGCTAACTACACCAATCATTTTCTTTCTATAAAGATTTAATTCTTTTGAACTCATTAGTGCTAGTTGATATCCGCCAACTTGTACTTCCCCACTTGAGCATTTATCTAAACCTGCAAGTATATTAATAAGAGTAGTTTTACCTGACCCGCTAGGACCTATAATCGAGAATATCTCTCCTGTCTTAACTGACAGATCGCATCCTCTTAGTGCGGGAACACGTATTTTATTTTCTTCATCTTGGTAAATTTTTATCAAATCTTTACATTCAATCATTTCTCTCACTCCTGTCGAACAGGTTGGTAGCGATTAACTTGCTTTATCATCTCAAATGACCAACCACAAAAAGTAACTATTACACACATGAGAATAATTACTCCCATTAACCACCAAGGCAACCAAGGTGCAAAAATTTTGTAAATCTGAGGTATAGCCAAAAGATAACCTAATACTGTAAATGATAATATTGATGTTATAAGCATTGAAATTATTAGGGGAATAGAAATAACAAGTAAAAATTCAATGGAAAAGTTGCCCCAAATTTGTGAACGTTTTGCACCAGAATTATATTTAGATTCCGTAATGCGAATTCTTTGATTGTAGATATCCCTTGCAGTCATGAATCCAAAAAAGATGAGAAGAATCAAAGCTAAAAACATTACTGTAGTAAAGAATGATTTTTGAAAATCATTAATACTTAATTGAAGGATTTGTAATCTCTCTTCATAGGTTTCTACTGTTAGTGAGGATGATAAATTTTCAATCATATTAATAATCATTGTTTTATTTGCATCTGATGAAATATTGGCGAGTATATAATAAAGTTCATCATTTGATTCTCCTTCAAATTTCTCCTTTAATTGAGATACAGTTAAATTACTCATTACTAAACTATA
>JAEORM010000182.1 GCA_016840905.1 Candidatus Gerdarchaeota archaeon
ATATTGACTTAATTATTATTGCAGGAGATTTAACTACCTATGGAAATGCCAAGCAAGTGAAAAAAGTGCTTGAAGAATTATCAACTATAGGGAAACCAATTTTTTATATCCCGGGAAATATGGACTCGCATGATTCAACTGCTATACGTTTTCAAAATGTTTATCCACTGCATGGTCGAGTTGAATCTTTTCAAGGATTTAATTTCCTTGGGCTTGGAGCTTCAACACCTACTCCCTTCCCAACACCATTTACTATGCCTGAGAATGAAGTTTTAGTAATTCTAGAAAAAGCAAAAGAAGAATTAATCCCTCATGATCCAACAGTTATTGTTTCTCACAATCCTCCATATGGATCAGAAGCTGATATTGTTGCAACCAAGAAACATGTAGGCAGCAAATCCATAAGAGAATTCATCGAAAAAGAAAAACCAGTGGCTATTTTATGTGGCCATATACACGAATCGCAATCAATTGGTTTTATTCAAACTACATTATGTGTAAATCCTGGTGCAGGTGCACATAGGAATGCTGCAATTATTGAATTAACAAAAGATAATTCAGGAAAAGCTACTGCATCTGCAAGATTGATTACTTTTTAAAAAAGAGAAAAAGAAGAAAGATGTTAGAAAATCATTGTTGGTAAGTTGACAAAGTATTTTGTTGTTGCTAGTAATAATCCCATAGTAATACAAAGTAAGAAATTAATTACCACCCAAGTTTCTGTCTTCTTTACATCTAAAGTTCGACGTTCTTTCCCATTCTTATCTTTGAAAAAGAAAGGTAAATGCATAAGAAAGGCACCTTTCTTTTCACCTATACGAAGTTTACCATTAGTTAAATCACGAACATTGATATTCGGGAAATAATCTAGAAACAGATGTGAACCATATGCAAAAAGGAAGGGAATAAAAGCACTCACTAATGCATGATTAGCTGTTATTCTCCACCACATACAAACACCAAAAATTAACCCTGGGAAAAAGGCTGAGTGAGACAAAATATCTCGGTGGGTCATAAAACTATATAATTGGTCAAAGTCAGGCCCTTCAGAACCTATAATGGTTAGAAGAAGGGCAATGATCCAAAACAACCAAGTATCCCTAAGATAATCAGCACCTAAACCTTGATTGATAACAATAATATCAATAGGAATATACGCAGCTCCTACAATAAAACCAAATGTTACATGAGCAGTCCTGTTCGCCACTATAATCACCTATTTACATAATTGATTTAAGCTACATTACGAAGAAAATTCTTATCAAAAAGTATTTCGCTATTTTTTTCCGACAAAAAAAGGCGGATATATTTGCTATTAACCTTGAAAGATAAGACTAGAATCCTTGATATTTTTTTCTAAAACGCTTTAATAAGTGGATACTCAATATATACTTGCTATGTAACAATCAACTCAATCAAATCGGATTTAACAGCTTTAAAACAACCTACTGATAATCTGAAAGGTGAGAGGTTTGTAGCTTTCTCCTCTCACCAACTTTTATCATTTTTATTTAAAGAAAAAAATTTTGAATAAATTAAAGAAACTGAGACCTAATTTTAGATCTCTTTCTCATAATAATCTATTTTTCCTGCTTGAGTAAAACCTATAGCAGTAAATTTCTCTTCGTAAGGTAATGTTTGGCCTGATAGAAAAATGCCAACGCTTTCAACTCCAATCGCTTTCATTTTACTAATGGCTTCAGAGACTAAAGGACTAAAATATTTGTCATCTTCATAATAAAATGTGCTCAAATTGAATTTATTGGAATCGTTTGTTGGGAGAGCTAATGTTCTTCCAACCATTTTATCATCTTTTCTTATCACTAAATGAATTGGATATCGCTCTTTATTAGCTGTAATACGTTCCATCGCAGCTTTAGCATTGTTTTCTTGTGCACCTAATTTCTCTACGAAAATCCGCAACCATTCATTATAATCTCGTGTATTGTCATAATCTATTACATTGATCTCTTGTGATTGTTCAGACGAGATATCATCTATCTTTGCTTCAAGGAAGACATAAAGATCTTGAGCATAAGTGTAGCCATATCTCTTTGCCATTTCTTGTGTGCCTTTATAGAGATTTCCAACTCGAGTTTGAACAACTGTAACTCCTTTTTTCTTCAATGAAGAGATTGCTTGTTTAAAGAGCAAATCTGAACATTCCATATGGTCTTTAAGAACTATGGGAAATTCTAAATTAGCTCGTTTGCCTTCGCCTTCTTTCTCCGGTAAAATAGTAGCAGTAATAAATCCCACTAATTTATCATCTTTGAATGCATAATATTTTGTTTCAGGATCAAAACCTTCTTGAGAATAAGTCTGTTTCAATCGAGAAGCAGGACTTTGACCAAAACCAATCCAATCTTTTGTGGCTTCTTTACCAACTTGTTCTTGTGCTTCCAAGAACTCTTCTTGGTAGCTCTTAATAGTATATTTCAACATAAGCAAATATATCTTTGATGTGCGATTTAAAGTCTATCATTAGATGGATTCCCCAGAGTACCCCAAAAATAGATAAATAGAAAGTTAATCAACTTCACGCCGAGGAACATATCGGATGACTGTTGAAGAAGATTTGAAAAACACAGAAGGCTTTTCTCATATTAAATTCAAATATGCTGGTCCTAAATGGGATGCCCATGTTCATCTCTTTAAATTAGAAGATACTATTGAATTTGTTAAATACGCTTCTGAATATAATGTAGAAAAATTCACTGCAATAATTCGAGGTAAGAAAGATGAATATGAGGAATCTTTTCCTGGAAAATTTAATTTTGCCAGATTTATTAATACTCAAAATTTCTTTACAGGCGATCTTCAAGCAGTTTTGGATGATGTTGAGGATATCTATGCTAATGGTTTCAAAGTAGTAAAATTCTGGTATGCTCCAAGATGGCGAAGCTACATTGAAGAACAATTCAAAGTAAAAGTAGAAGGATTCCGAATAGATGATGCTAAATTTGATCCAATCTATAAGAAGATAGAAGATTTGGGATTAAAATTATTGATTCATGTATCTGATCCAGATATTTTCTATACTACCAAATATCAGCCTGAGAGTTATTATGGTTCAAAGAAACAGCATATGGAAGAATTTGAAAATATCGTTTCAAAGTTCCCAAACTTACAAATACAAGGAGCACATATGGGCGGTCAACCAGAACACCTAGATGAATTAGCTCGTTGGTTTGATAAATATCCCAATTTCTTTGTAGATACCTCTAGTGCTAAATGGATGGCTCGAGAGTTTTCCTACCATCCTGATGATGTTAGAGAATTTTTCATTACTTATAAAGATAGAATCTTTTTTGGAACAGATATTGTTACAGGGAGAACAGACCGTGAACCTATACCTGGTTATTATTACTTGCGATATTTGTCACTTCAAGCGCTTTTTGAAACACCTGTAGAAAGACTTCCATTACCATTAGAAGATCCTGATAATAATAATCAAACAGTAATAAATGGGCTTGATTTACCTATGGCTGTTTTACAGAAAATCTACTGGGATAATTGCAATAAATTCTTCAAATAATTAATTACATCTTTGTAAAAAAGAATGAGGAAAGGTGTTAAACCTTTATTCCTTTCCTTGCACTATATCTTTGGTAATTGCCATATCCATACCCACATCCACCAGAGCTTTTTACAGTGCTTTTTTTGAAGAGAGTTTCACCACAATGAGAGCAAGCATAAAAATTATGGAAATATTTGTGCTCTTTAAGGATGATTGAAACCATTCTCCAACAATTGGGACAGAATCTCATTGTTTTAATTTCTTCATTGGCTTCTCTTCGCCAATCGATCATTTCATCTTTATCAAAATACATTTCGTTAAACATTGGTCTCCATTCCATTCATCAGATTCACTCCTCTCAAATACCGATGAATTTCCAATTCAGTAATCACAAAACAGTATCTACACTACTATTTAAAGAAAAGAATTACAAAAGAAATTTTTAGATAATTGAACTTTTGTGCGCGAATTTTTCCAGCTTGTTCTGTAAAGTTTATTAAGAATAGCATGCAATAGTTGTAGATTACGATGAGTTTCGATAAAGAACCTTTAGCAATGTTCCTATTCGGTTTCTTAGGATTATTAAGTCCTACAGTAACAATTCTTGCGTTTCTTATCAGATGGTTGGTCATACGTTCGTCTTTATGGGAGTTAATTGTTGCAATAGTCCTAATTTGTGTTTGCAGTGTCTTCGTCGTTTTGATTTTGATCCTTTTAGTAAAAATTGGTAAAGAACTAGTTTATGAAATCAAAATGGCCATTGAAATTCATAGGGAAGAAAAAGAATTAGAAAAAAATCGTACAACAGAAACTTAAACGATAAACTTGACCTAAATTCTTTTAAAGTTCCTATTTAATGAAATTAATCAATTGAGATAAAGAGTGGTTAATGAAATGAGTATTAGAGTTGTTGTTGATAGTGCCTCTGACATTCCCTGGGATTATGCTGATAAACTCGGTGTTAAAGTGGTACCTTTGAGTATTTCTTATCAAGATAAAACATTCAAAGAAGATCGTACATTCGATTTAGCTGCACATTATCATAATTATGAAATAGATTCTAATTTTTTGCCTAAAACAGCTCAACCTTCACCGAAAGAGTACGTTTCTGTTTACAATGAACTAATTAAAGAAGGTGCTAAGGATATAATTGTTGTTTGTATTAGTGCAACCATGAGTGGTACAATGAATAGTGCTAGGTTGGCAGCAGAATATATTAAAGATAGTCATCCTGAAGTCAAAGTTCATCTAATAGATTCTAAAAACGCTTCATATACAGAAGTTTTTCTAGTTGATGAAGCGATTAATTTGATTAAAAAAGGTGAAAAAGTAGAGAAAATTGTTACTCGCTTAAATGATCTTGTACCTTTAGTGAAAACTTACATTTACATCCCTAATCTAAAGTATCTCTATCTTGGAGGACGAATTAATATTGCCAAGTATTATTTAGCGCGATTGCTTCGTAAGAAAGTAATTACTCATGTGAATGATAAGGGAACTAATGAGTCAGCTGCAACGGTTTCTAATATCGAGGATGGATTTAAGAAAATTCTTCAATTAACGACTAAGAGATTTACTGTCTTTCCAAGGAGATATGCAATAGTACATGCAAATAATGAAGAGCTAGCCTTGGAACTAAAAGCTAAGCTTCTTGAAAAGGATCCTAAAGCAAATATCGTAGTAATTCTAACAAAATGCACAATTTCAGCCCATACAGGACCAAATGCAATAGCTTTACTATCAGATTTTGGTTAAGAAAAACAGAAAAAAGAAAGATAAAGAATTTTTATCTTTCAACTATTCTCATTCCAATTGGAAAGTGGTCACTATAGCCATTTAGATCGACTTTATCTGAAGGACGACTAAAACGTCTAGGTATACCATATTTTCCATCCATCATTTTATCTTCTCGGATGATTTCAACGAATTTTTTCTTGACAAAGAAATCGCCATCATCCATTAAAAATCCTCGAGAAACAAGAAATTGGTCTAACATTAAAGGAAAGTTTTGATAGTAATTTGTACCTATCCCTTTGCTCATTTCTCTCCACATCATGTTAAATAATCGTGGTGTGTCCTTTCGAGCATTGATTACTTTATCTTCAGTATTGGTACTTAATGCATAATCAGTAAGTGATCTGTTAAATGGTTCATCATTAAAATCACCCATGACAATAATCGGTGCTTTTTCGCCAACTATCTCATGAATGCGTGAATTCCAGTAAGCTAGTGTTTCACCTGCAACCATGCGATAAGGTTCTGATTCTAACGATCCACCAGTTCTTGCAGGCCAATGATTACCAATGACAATGAGTGGTTTTCCATTTTCTTTTAGAGTAAAATTAACCTGATAAATATCTCGAGTAGCAACACGTTTCATTACTACATGAGAGAAATCCAAACCTTTGATGAGTTTATTAGCATCATAGATAAAAGCAACATCTACACCTCGATCATCAGAACAATCATGATGAGCTACTTGATAATCACGTGTTTTCATTCGTACTTTATCGATGAGTTTATTGAGAACATTAGCATTTTCAACTTCACACACACCTAATAAATCGGGACCTTTCTTTCCGTTCATTTTCTTAATGACTTCAGCTAATTGGTGAAGTTTTCTACCAAGAACAATTTCATTCCAACCTTTAAGTTCATTGCCAATTGTTCTTTTTAGCTTATCTGATCTATCTTTGTAATTTTCAACATCAAATAAGTTCTCCACATTCCACCAAGCTATATACAGCTCTTTTTGACCTGCTTCGCTTTTCGATTTTTTATTCTTTTTTTCTTTAGAATTATTTTTTGGCATAACATAGACATTTAGCTTTCTTGATTTAAAGGTTATGAGGAAAAAAATTGATTTTTTTTCTTGTTTGAATTAGAACTAGCTCATATTTTATGGTTCTTGAAAAATCATTCTACATCTCCCTTTTTAGACAGTAATACTTTATATTTCGTGTTGATTAAATCTAAATTGTTATGAATTATTTTGGAGGATGAAGGTTGATTACAGAGGTAACCAAATTCAAGCCTTTTAATAAATGGACTTGGAAAACAGCATTATATGCTTTTATCTGCTTTCTACTACTATCAGTAGTTAATGGCTTGTTTACTTTGATTTTCGATGTAGAACTATTGGAAAATAAAATGGGTTATGCTTACATTTATTTTGCTATTATTTTCTTTACAACAATTTTATATTTCTTTTATGCTAAATTGAAAGTAAATTGGTTGGGAACTTTCAGTTTTGGTTTGATGGGAATAATAGGTATAATCATTGAACTTTGGTTGGAATATTATACAAATCCTGTTTTGAGAGGTGTTTGGGCAGGATTTGCTTGGGGTGGAATTTATATTTTATATGGTTTAGCTGCTGATCTATCAATGTTCTTTATCAAAGTGTTCAAAACAGAGCTCAATGCCATGATTTTATCATCATTTATCTTTTCTTTAGGAGTAATTCTGATTAGTATTATCCCTTTGAAATTATTTTATCTACCAACTGACCCTGGAACAAAGAGCTTCTTAACTTATTGGTACTATTTAATACCATTTAGTTTAATTCAAGGAATCATGGGGGCAATTTTAGGGTACTTCTTGGCAAGATTGACAGGGAAGAAAAAAGAAAAGTTAGATAGTTAATCTAACAACCTATTTTTTTCCTTTTCCAGTGTATAAAAAATAACATTCTCAATAAAAATCAAATTTTTTTCTTTTTTATTAAAGAGAAGTAGTTATTTAGCTACAAATAGTTGTAATATGTATGTGGAAGTATAGGCGTTGAATAATGTGAATAAATTAAGTACAATTCCCGAATTAAAGAAAGAGCTTTTTGAAAAATGGGCTGATCAAATTATACAAGACTACAAAATAAAAGAAACAGAAACACTCGAGAATATTACAGAATATGTAGCAGAATTTTTCGATAAATTATTTACCAATTATCAGATTTCTTTCTTCGATTTACATCCAGATGGGATATTTCCTTTTACAATAGATCGTTTAGATAAAAAACCACAATATGCTGATGAAATTTACTATAATGAACTCTTCAAAGTGGAAAATCATCTGCGATGGACCTATTCGATGGTTTTATCTAAACTTTATCGTGCAAATGAATGCAAAGATGCTATTGTAGAGTGCCCATACTAAATTAAAAAGAAGTAAAAAAATAAGGTAAAAACAGTCTTTTAATAGTCTTTTTTTCCCCAAACTTTATTTACATTAAAAATTAAAAAAGAATGGATATAAATAATCCAATAATTTAAAATGGAATGTATTATGAGACCTCCTACGTGCCGAATTTGTGATAAGGATTTAGAGGAAAATGAAGGTGGGCTAGTTAGTTTTAGAAAGAGATTTTCAGATTTAGTGTGGGAGCGTAAAATGAAGAGAATTAATGGTGTAGGACATCCTCCATATACAGACTGGTTTTGTGAAAAACATTATCAAAGAGCGCAGGAACTTAAGGATCTCACCATCGATAAAGCTATGGCTATAATGAATGAAGAAAATAAATAATTCTTTTCATCTTTCACTTTTTTTCTTTCTTTTTATTGTTATTTAGATGAAAATCGTAATACTAAAGTATCATCTCTAGCTATTTTGAATTTTAATCCAGTTGTTTTCATTTCATCTAAATTAGTTTCAAATTTATTGATCTCTGATTTATAGAATGAATAAAGTATTTCGATTTTTAATTGACCAGAAGGTAATCTTGTTTTCGCGGGAATTAAAATATTGAATGTTCCTTCCTTCTTTTTACCTCGATTTAATAGGAAAACTAAAAGTGATTGCGATTTTTTATTATATCTGCCAACAATTTCAATTTCTACATTAGCATTAAAGGTTTTATCAACCTTAAATTGTCCAAGTAATTCCTCTAGAAACTCTCTGTTTTGTTTCTTAAGTTCTTTTGAATCGCGATAAAATGCATCGATCATATATCGCGCTCCTAAAGGTGTACCAAAGAGAGTATTCGTACCTTTACCTAGAGTGTATTGGTAACTGATAGTTTTATTTCGTAATTTTAGGAATGGTTGCACGCTTTCTTCTTGCCACATAAACTCTCGAGCAATATAATCGATGTGTAATTTTTTACCACTAAGTGTATGTGCAAAAGCACCCCAAGGTTTCCATGATCTTAGGATATTTTGCCTTTCAGTACGCTCAAGATGATAAATAGTATATTTATTGTAGCTTTTCAATCGATTTTTTTGCATTTGAAAATTCAAATAAGAAGCCATGATTTTGATGAGATTAGCATTTCGACCAAAAATTTTCTGTTTGGTGACAATTGCAGGAAAGAGCTTTTTAGTATCAATAGGGAATCCATTTTCATTCATCACAGGGAAATTGGGTCCTGTAACGAGGTTACCTCCAGTCTTTACATAATCTACCAATTTACTAAAATCATCTTTAATGATTGCCCCACGGTTGTGGAAGAAAATAGTTTTGAGCTTTTTGATATCCCGTAAATTGGCTTTCTCTAATGCAATGGGTTCAGGATTATACCCTTTCGCTAATAATAATCCAAAGATACCATATTCAGCTTGCATATTGATTATTTTAATTGGGCGAATGATTTTTCCAGTCTGATCAAAATCGCCAGGGATAACACGATGATTCATAGAATAAGTTGCAAAAGCAATCTCATCATAGATTTCTTCTGATTTGATCAATTCTTCCGCTAATTTTTCAACAAAAGTATAAACACCTTGGACAGCATTGAATCGCTTCAATTTCTTTCCAGTGGGACTGATCATACTATTATAATGATATTTATTTCCCTCAATATCCTCACCATCTCGAGTAATATACATATTGATACCCTTTGCTCCATGAGCAATAGAACCCATCATAGATTGTACTGTAGCAATGATTTTAACATTTACTCGAGGATCAAACCAGCCACAGCCTATTTCTGCTGCAAAAAGTGGTTGATATTCGGGTTGTAAATACCCCTTGAAAATTGAGGGAATAATGGAGTTCCAAAAAGGAACATCACTGGTAAAAGAAGTTCTGAAAGTTTTAGTATTAACAGTATAGCCATAAATTTCCACTAAAGGAGCTTTTTTAATAGGATTTGAGGGATTGAAATAATTACCGGGTTCAGTGGTGGAAAAAATAAGTGGGATATCTAATTCATGAGCGATGTCTCGTAAATTCTCGAGATATTGAATTGTCCAATCTTCAAAGAAAGATTGCCAGATCATGGATTTTGCTACGTTCAAACCATCTTTTGGTGGCTG
>JAEORM010000183.1 GCA_016840905.1 Candidatus Gerdarchaeota archaeon
AAATCTGTAATATTTACTACTTGATCTGACATCCCCGCTGCTCTCCCATACTCAGAATGTCCTAGTGTAAACTCGCCCTTGCTTTCGGGGAGTTTTGCAAAGTTAGTTGCTAACTTGAAGGAAAGAAGAGTGAATGCTTTAAATTCCATAACTTCACGAAATGAATCTACAACAAGCCTTCGATGTTTCTTTAGTTTTTCTGCTAGCAAATAGATTCTCCTATTACTGCCTAACAAGTTATTAGATTGTTCTTCGATAATAGCAGAAAGTCCTTGAGTTGTGCTGACAGTAGTTGTCCAAGGCCCCATCGGCCTCATATCCAACTCACGCCTTGCTTTTTTATACAGTGTGAGATATTTTTTTAAGGAAAGAATTTTGATTTATGTATGCGAATAAAAATAAATATAGGATTTCCCCGTATCTCAAAGATTTAACAATAACTTTCTCAATTAGTTTGCTTATTATTTTTTTGGTTAGTTTATTTGTAGTTTTTTTAGAAATGACTATGAGCGAATATCATTCAATGATATAGATCAAGCTATTATTTTAGAGAGTAAGTATCCTTTTGGATCTATATTTAATAAGGACCAATTGACCTTTGGTTTAAAAGAATTTATCATTTTAAAACGCTCTTTCATCGGAGAAAAGAAAATATCTTTACCTTTTTCAAGGATTGATAAACTTGTCATGACGGATGGTTTGCGTTGGAATTCTTTAGAAATTAATCCGTCAGGATTTTTGAATAGTTCAACAACGATTTATTTTAGAAATGATAAAACCATAAAATACATAATGGTTTTGATTGCATCTCATGATATGAATTCTATCGCTGTACAGAAAGAATCTTTACTCAAGCGCTTTGATGCACTCTTGCCTTAAAATTACACTAAAATATGTAGCCACTTTGCCTGATTTCACTAGGTTTATTGGTAGATGCTCATTTCATTTACATGTCTTTTCAAAGAGTATTTCGTCTGATGATTCAGGCAATATTCCTTCCCATTCAGGCTTGAATTTACCCTCAAGTCCTTATTTTATAAACACTATTTCTATGTCTAATCCATGTTTTGAAAAAGCCATAAATAGTTCGTGAAGAAATCCTTCCATTTGCTCAGGAATTTTGAACAATGAATAGATTCGAACAGGAATTGATTTTTGCTTTAAATCTGGATAATCTTCAATCATTTGACCATCACGAAAATAGATGCAATAGTTATTCAATTTTTCTTGCAAATTATATTTAAATTTATTAGTGTTCTTCCACGGCTCATCAGCTTCAATAATCAACACATAATCACCATTTTCTTTTTTAGTGATTAAATCAATTTTATCTATTTGACTAACACTCATATCTTAAAAAGTATTAACCTTGCTAATTATATCAAGGTCTTAGCTCCTTCGTTGGAAATGTAACCTTCCCACTAATTCCTGCCTGACGGGCTCTTTTCCCAACAGCAGTACCACCCTTCTTACGAATATGATCATCTAAATCTCTCTGTTTCTTAGAATAGCGAGCTTTCTTACCATGCTTAACCTCATATCCTTTAATTTTACCGGTTTTCTTATGCTTTGTTACAATATCTACACGTCTAGTCCCTATTGAAGTCCTTACCGTTATTTCTTCTCCAACAATTTTCTCTCCTTTAGGAATCATTTTTCTAGCTTTCTTAACTCCCGCCCGACCTTTTTTAATCGGCTTAATACCACAGAATTTCGCATTATGAACCCAAGTACCATCTGACCCGACAAAGTATGTATGATAATCATCAACATCAAGATTGTAGGCAATTTGGTTTTCTTGAATCCATGTTGCACTTTTTATTTGTTTCCAATCACCAGATAAAGTAAGTATTTTTTCTCCAATCAAAATATTTTTAGCAGAAATCCATCCTTTTGATTTGACCCAAAAAGGATGATTGGGAGTTGTCTTTAACACATAACCTTCTTCAACTTTATCACCAATAGAAAAAAGTATAATTTCATCATGCTCTTCAACAAATACGTGCTTTACATCCTTCCATTTAATTTCACCAGTCATAACATCTCTTGATAACACAAGATCTCCCGGCTGAATATCTTCAATAGGGACTAGCCCATTCGTTGATATCACAACCGTATCGCCAGGAAAACTACATTTAATTTTTGGTGCTATTCTTTCACCCTTGATTCTTGCACTACCTCTAAGGCCACCTTTACCTAAACTCGTAACTCCTCCCGCGACTGCGCCAGCAGTCCCGATCACTTGAGTCGCACCACTTATACCTCTCTGCCAACGTTCGGCAGTCGTAAGTTTTTCAGCGTAGAGGGTTTCTCCAGTTACGCCTTCCATAAACTCGTTCATGCCAGATAAGTCTCCGACTGCAAGCCCAACAATCTCTCCATTTGAAGCTCCTGCTCTTTCCCACTCCACTGTATTCTCGGCAAGCGATTCAAGAGTTCCATTAATGCCAGTAGCCCAACCTGCTGCCTCTACCCAGTCACCTTGGCTGGCAGCAGAAGACGCTTTCTCAAGATTATCGGCAACCGTTTGAACGGCACCCACTGCCATTTTTCCCAAGTCCTTATACATGTCAACATAAGTCTCTGCTGCAGCCTCAGCTATGTAATAAAGTCTATC
>JAEORM010000184.1 GCA_016840905.1 Candidatus Gerdarchaeota archaeon
ATTGCGTTAAGTGCTGCTGTTATTGCTAGTCTGGCAGTTGCTATAACTCCTGAAAAACGGCGCGGGTGGATGCAAGGGGTCGGGTGGGGTGGACGTGGTGCTGGTATGGCATTAGCTGGATATCTAATAGGCCTTATAATCAATAAATTACCAAATGGTTGGACAATTGCTTATATAATTCCCGGAGGATTGGTTGTTACTTCTTGTGTTGTTGCTCTATTGTATAAAGAACCTAAGCTTATCGATTCAACAAAGATTAGCCAATTTTCATGGAAAAATTATGGAAATGAGTTCAAGAAAAAATCTACTTGGATTGTAACATTATTTATGATTTTATCTGGAGCAGGAATTGCTTTAATTTCTACCTATTCAACTTTTCTTAACACAGAAACAGGTCTGTCTATTGATAGCATTGGTCTTGGAATGACCTTTTTTGCAATTGGACAGTTTGTCGGTGCATTATTAATTGGTGCTCTCGGTGATTATCTTCCTTTAGCTCCCGTGTTAGGAGTGACAACAGGATTATATATTGGTGCAATTGCAGCATTAATTTTTGTCCCACTAGATAATCTACCTATTCTATACCTCTATATAGCTTGCCTGGGAGCAATTAATGGTGGATATGAAGCTACTCAGATGAGAATTGGTATGGAATATTCGCAAGGACCTATAGCAGGATCAATGTATAATTGGTATATGTCCTTATCTAATATTGGGCAAATGGCTTTAGGATCAATAATTATTGCACAATTATCCACACCATTAGGTGGGTATGTGTATTCAATGCAATCAGCTAGCGTGTTTTTATTGTTAGCAATAATCCCAGCAATCTTTCTAATAATCTGGTTGAAAAAAGGTTTGAATAAAGCTGAAATAAAAGCAGATAAACAAGAAGGATCAATGGAATCTTAAATGTAAGAATAAAAAATTGGATGGTCTTATTTACTTACTACAAGACCATCTTGATTTACATGTCCATCCATAAGTTGAATTGCTCGAATTCCATCTCTAATCAGATCAATATCATGAGTTGCTATTAGAAATGTCATTCCAGATTCTTTATGGAGATTGTAGATTTCATCCATAGCTTGTTTTGCTAATTCAGAATCAAGGTTTGCTGTAGGTTCATCTAAGAAAACAATAGGTGGATAATCATTATTTGCAATTGCTAAGGAAGCACGTTGTAATTCTCCACCTGAGATTTCAAGTGGATAGGATGTTCCACGATGAGAAATATTAAATCTTTCGAGTTGATCATTCACTTTATAATCAAAAGCACCTGCTTTAATTCGTTTACCTGAATAAAGCTGTTTCAAATAGAAATTCTCTTCAATGGTGAGGAAGGGATGGAGATTACCTTGTTGTGAAACCAAGCCCATTTTATCTCGACGGAAATCAGCTTTTTGACCATCTGAAAATTCGCTAAAGAGTGTTCCATCTAAATAGATTTCACCTTTGGTTGCACTTTCAAGACCAGTTATTAATTTCACTAAGGTTGTTTTACCAGATCCACTAGGTCCAAGGATAAATAGAAGTTCACCTTTCCGTACAGTTAGATTGATATCAGATAATGCTCGAACATCAGTACCATTTGCTGAGTATATTTTTGCAACCTCTTTTAATTGAATAATTATTGGGGAGTGCTCAAAATAATCTATTGGAAGAGGATCAAAATTGAGATCTTTTCGACGTTCCTTTATCTTCTCCAAAATGATTTCCTCTGGGGGAATGTTTTTTGGATGTTTAAGTTCAACCTTGCTTTGTTTACTAACAACAAGTTCAGCATTTTTCTCTAATTTCAATGTTTTAAGAATAAGATCTGGTAGTCGTATGCTTTTAGAACTATCAATTTGCGTCATGAATCGTAATGGGAATTTTGATTTGCCACTATAGAGATGTTGTTCATCGACGTTAAGAATTGTTGAAACACGACCATCCTTAATTTCACAAGTTTTATCAACACCTTCTTGGAATCTTGGGTCGTGAGTTACAACTAAAACAGTTGCGCCATAATCTCGTGTGATTTGTCGTAAGAGTGTTTTAACATTATCAGTGTTTTCGCTGTCTAGCTGACCAGTGGGTTCATCACAGAGAATTACTGGAGCATTCTTAGCTAGTGCAGAAGCAATTGCTGTTCGAATCATTTCCCCTCCTGAAAGATGCCGAACAAGCCTATTCTCAAGGTGAAGTATATCTAAACCTTTTAGTATATCTCTGAAATCTTCGCTATACCTTCTGGTGTTTCGTGTAATCAAGCTGCTAGTAAATTTCATGTTATCAATAACTGTGGCATCTAAGAAGAGTGTTCGTTCAGGAAATTGATCAACGATGCCTATCATTTCTAAACGATACCTGTTCAATTGTGCTTCAGGTGTTTTTTCAAGGAAATAGTTTCCAACACGTGCTGATCCACTTGAAACTGTTTCTATCCCTGCTAAGATATTTACTAAAGTTGTTTTCCCAGAACCACTTGGTCCAACAATGGTCATTATTTCCCCTTGTTTAACAACTAAATCACAACCTCTTAGTGCAGGAACTCGTGAATTTGTTTCTTCATCAGCATAAATTTTAATCAGGTCATTGCATTCTATCATTTTTCTTACTCCTGCTTTATTGGTCTGTATTTTTTAACTAGAGGAATAATTTCTAGCAACCAACCACTGATAAAGATGACATATCCCATTATGAAGATTATAATAAATAACCACCATGGGAACCATGGATGAAAATTATAGTAATTTGTTTGAAGATTCATCATAAAGGGTGTAGAATATTTCAAAATTGGTTGTGTAACACCTAGTCCAATAATTAGTGGTATAAAAATTGTTACAATCAGTTCGATAGTGTAGCTGAACCATATCTGATTTCTCTTTGCACCAATTTGATATTGTGATTCAATAATACGTAATCTTTGATGATAGATATTTCTAGCGGTAATATACCCAAAAAACATTGACGCAATAATCGCTAAAATAGTAGCTATTTTAAAATAATTCAATCCGAAATGATTTACTTGATTATTCAAGTCTTCCTCAAATTCATCAAAAGAAATTGCATATAAACCATATCCTAAAGATAATTGTTCTTTGATATAAGTAATATTAGCATCAGGTGTTGTTTTGATTAATAGATTGGCTGTATGCGAATAAAAATCTGTACCTGAAACTGTGTAATTTTTCAAAATATCCCATGTTTCTTGACAATAAATGTAGTTTGCTCTATTGTACCAACTATACAGAACACCTGGTATCTTTTCATTCATAGGGAAATAATCGAAATTATGAATATAGATAGTTTCAAGGGATTCTTCCATAATTCTAATAAATTCAGGTCGAAATGTTGAACCATTGTTTAAATGCAATTCCTTAGCATGTTTCGTATCAACAAAACAAGTCATATTACCTTGTAAATTATTGATATCTTCTTTTGCATAAGATGTTATTGTATATAATTCATCTTCAACAATATCCAGAAAATTGCTTATGTTATTGATTACTATAGCATTAATACGAATTCGTTCAGAATAATAATCATATGGATCTATTTTTACAGAATACCCATAAATATCGATTTCTTCAATTTTTTCGATACCAGAAATATTAGTTATGTTTTCTTTCAAATAATCTAGAGAAGGACTCCATGTATCGATTGCTAAATCACAATAACCTGTTTCTAGTTTTGCTTCAACATGATTATGAATATTTGTTGATTTATTCAAGAGTATTCCTGGAATTAATCCTAAACAAAAAATAAAGATTAACAAAATAGCTCGATGGTAATTTTTATTATAGATTGATAGATGTTTCAAGGATAAAGTTAAGTAGCTTTTAGTTTTGAACCAAATTTTTTGACCAATAAATTGCCATAGTAGCATCACCAATCTCGATAAAAATAAGAAAATTGATATTAATACCAATAAAGCTCCTATTCCAATAAGATAGGAAAAAGCTAAGAGATATTTATCGGAATTGAAATTTTCATCGAAAATAGAGAATTGAAATATTAAAATAAGACCTAAAAATCCTACAGCAGCTAATCCTAGACCTATAAGAAACATAGCAACCTCTGGTGTTCGTATAAATCGTCTAAATCGTTCTCTTCTTTTACTCCTATAGCGAGTTGTGGTTAATTTAGCTGTTCTTTTAGCCAATGAATTTTCTAATAGATATCCCCCAAGGAAGAAGAAGAGGAATAAAAGTATCAAAGTTATAAGAATTACTGGTTCAAGTATTGAAAAGAAATAATCTTTGAAATACTCATTACCAAATCCTCTAAAGATGAAATAACTGACTAGAAAGCCTGTAATTGTACCAACTAAAAGACTTGAAGTTGAAAAAATAAAATTCTCCAAAAGAATAATTCGTTTTACGGATTTATATTCCATACCTTGAATTTTCATTAATCTGAATTTTGATTCAAGTTCATGTGTACCAATTTTGAAAGTTTCAATACAAGCAAGTCCAAAGATAACTAAAATTGGTAAACTACAAATGAAAAATCGTATCGTTTCAAATAACCATTTAGTGTTAAAGGACCATAATGCATCTGACAAATCACTACAGAAACTATCATAATGATAATAATAGGCATCCCGGAATTTTCCTAGTATTTGGGGAATATTTCTAATATGATTGGCAGTAATTTGATAATTAAAATCTAGTGCCATTCCTACAAAACCGCTTATTTGGGTGAAATTCCTTACAATGGATGTAAAATAATAATTGGAAGTAATGAATGTTTCATAAGTATATGTGTATCCATAATAAAAATATTCTTGAGCAGATTTGAGTACATTTACTATGTCAAATGAATACCCATTTGCATATAATTGTCCTTGCACATTTTCAACTGTTCCAACAATGGTGAAATTTCTATTCTGCTCTATACCATTTGTTTTTGGACTTAATCTTACAATATCGTTTAAATCATATGTCTGATTTACTGATTGCTTGAAATAAATAAGCTCAGTTCTATTTGTAGGTATATTCCCTGCAAGTAAGTTATCTGTTATGA
>JAEORM010000185.1 GCA_016840905.1 Candidatus Gerdarchaeota archaeon
GCTAAGGACACTTGATTATTACTCAAATGAACAATTTGTTTCAGATAAACTGTTCCTAGAGTAAAATATGGTCCTAGACTGAATTCAAAAACCCCTATTGTTAGCAATAGAATAATTACTTGTGGACGTTTTAAAATCTCCCAAAAAGAGGTTGATTTAGGGCATGTTGTTATCATTCTAGAACTTATTCCATTAGTACATCCTTGAATCAGAGGAATTGCTTCCGCTTCTGTTTCAATTTTTTCTACTTCACAAATATCCATATCTTCTTTATTTGTGCTTTCTTGTTTGTCCTTTACTAATAATCTATTAGGTGAAAAAAGGGCAATAAGTCCTGCTATAGCTGCTGCTACAGCTGCAAAGCTTAAACATCCTACAATTCCCCATTTATTATAAACTACTCCCGATGTTCCACTACCTATCATCCATCCTATACTCGAGAAAAGTAATTGAAAGCTAGTTATCTCTCCCTTTTGCTCTGGTGAACAAAGAGTCGTTGCTAGAGTATTATTCATAACGTAATAGACTTGGGTTAAGATCCCTGTTGTACCGACTATTAATAATACCCCCCACACAGTTTTATTAATAAAAATCAGCAATACATACTGTATAACTAAAAATACTCTCGAGAGGGCCATAATTTCTTTCCTTTTACCAGTTTTATCTGAGAATGAACTTAAGAACGTTGTACCTATTAACGCAAGAATTGGTGGGCATGCTATAATTGCTGATATAATGAAATATGAAGAAACTAATTCTTCACTTAACCAGATAGCAAAAAATGTTCCATAAATAGATACTGCGATAGAATCAAACAAATATGATGTTAAAACTGGCAACAATAGTTTTGAAGGGAATAACCTTCTTATTTTATTATTAAATTTCTTTTCCATAATATTTATACTCACTATTAAATAACGCCAACTTTTTCTGGCATTTTTCTTCTTTCTACCCTCTCTTAAAAGAATTAGTATTAATCTAGCATTATTAAGAGACTTTGAAATTAATGGTAGCTAATACTTACCTAATAATTATTTTTTTTATACAAGATTTGCCTAAATAATTTTTAAGAAAAAGGAATTAGTAAAAAGAAATTAGTTGGGATTTGTTTTTATGATAAATACTGTTTTAGGACCAATAGAAGAAAAATCGCTTGGTGCAACATTGATGCACGAGCATATAATAGTTAATCAAATAGGTGCTGATTTTATTCAGAAAACATACACTACAAAAGAAGTGGTGGATTTTGTTTTGCCTTATTTAATTGATTTGAAAAAGAAAGGATGCTCAACTATAGTAGAAGCGACTCCTGGAGGATTTGGTCGAGATTTAGAAGTGCTCGCACAATGTGCGAAACAATCTGGCTTGAATATTCTCACCTGTACCGGTTTTTGGGATGGCGGTGATGGCAGAGGAATAACGGTTCCCGAGGATATCAGAAATAAATCCATTGATGAAATTGCTTCAGTATGGATTGCTGAAAGTGAAAACGGAATAGAAAATACAGGCATTAAACCAGGGTTCATCAAAACAGCTCTTGGAGATGAAGGGCAAATCTTACCCTTACAAGAAAAGCTTCTTCGAGCAGCAATACGCACGAGCCTTCACACAGGTTTACGAATACAATGTCATGGTTGGGTAGCAGAGGTAATGCCAAGAATAGTTGAAATTTTAGAGGAAGAACATTTACCTTTTGATCATTTCATCTGGATTCATGCAGATGCATCCATGGACATGGAAAAAATTCTCACCTATGCTAACAAAGGCATGTGGATTCAATTTGATGGTATTGCTTGTGTAGACAGCTTTGAACAATATGCTCCAGCAATAAAAAGGATAATAGATGAGAATCTCTTAAATCATCTCTTATTTGGACAAGATTCTGGCTCATTTAATGTTAAGAAGGATAAGAAAGATAACAAGAATCAGGAAATGAGACCATATGCTACTTTTTATGATAAATTTATTCCATATTGCTTGGACAATGGCATCGATCGAAAAGTCATTGATCAAGTGATTATTGATAATACTCGAAGAGCATTAACGTTGCTTAGTAAGAAAGATTAGATAGACAATTTCTAATTTTTCTTATATTATAACAAACTAAAAAAATTGCTGATTTTTATTTCCGAAAAATTTTCTTTATTTAATCCCTAAGAGTTAATGGTTAATGATTAAAAAAAATCTATAATCTTTCCTTTAATATCAGAATAAGGGAGTAAATTTTCTCTAGATTTTAATATAATCTTTTAAATAATATTGTCTTTTGTAAGCTAAAATCTTAGGAGGTGCCAGTTAAACAATGATTTACTCAAAAATTAGAGTACAACAATTAACAATTAGTTTGAATAAATGGCACCTAAGATTGATTGGTTGCTA
>JAEORM010000186.1 GCA_016840905.1 Candidatus Gerdarchaeota archaeon
CGTATAGCTCTATTACCAGATACTTTGGTATTAGGCTCGAAAATTTTACGTGCAGTAGAATTTATGCCCTATTTCACGTTTTTTGAGCAATATTCAATTCTCTTATTATCAGAAATTGTAAGTAATTGGTGGCAAGTAATTAACCAATATGCTCTTTATGATCCTAAATTTGCCGTTGCAGGAATTGGAGAACCTTTAATTCAACAGGAAGCAACTAAATTCATCGGGTGGCAAGAAATAACTGATTTAGCTAGAAATAATCAGCTCTCACCCAAGAATATCTTTACAGATGATTTTATTGAATTCCAAAATAGTATTTATACTTCACCACAAATAGCAAGCGAATATTTGATTTATATAAGAAAGCTATCTGCTGGTGATTCAGTAGTATGGGATAAAGATCGGTATTCATTCTATCCAATAAATAATCTCTCTTTGAAATCTATTTATGATAGAATTACTTCAGATTATAGTGATCATATTTCTTGGGTAGATGATCAAGTAACATATATTTATGGTGCTGGTACAGATGGTACAGAAATAGGTTGGCTGCCTTTAGATGAACGATTTTCAGGGTATTCATATATTTGGGATAAATATTATATTGGAAGTCAAGATTCAGATAATGACTTTTATCAATACCATATTGATCTTTCTCCTTTGAAAATTATTGATATGAGATCATTTCAAGGAGCAGGTGATATCCGAGGTTTAATGGATGTCTATAATGTACTCTCACACAGCTTTGAATATGATTCACAGATTCAAACGTGTGAAGATAAAGCTTTGAATATCATAGAACAAATTTTGCGTGCAAAGAGAAGTGATAATACCTTTATTTTTAGCCCTTATTTTGGCACTGCAATTAAGACAAACTTAATGAAATCACCTTTAATAAATGATGCAGAATTGATTATGCCAGATATCTTACCGAAAGGGTTGAACCGATTTACTGGTTCAATAACAGTTATGTCCTTTTTATTGAAAGTGTTTGACGATTTAAACAAAATTGGTAATTATAAGGATAAAAATGATCGTTTAGAGAATTTGTTGGTTGAAGTCAAAAATACTCTAGTTGATCTTGGTGATTATCTAATAGAAAATATAAATCCTTATACCATGGGTATAGCAAAACAATCTATTATTGCTGCAGAATTGTTAGATTCTTTGACAAGTCAAATATATACTGCAAAAAATGTTCGTGTTACCATTAAAATAGAAAATCTTGTTTATCCAAAAAATGAATATCCAGGATGGCTTTTTAATTATAATGATTATACCAAGACTGGCCAATCATATATTTATCAATGGGATTATCTCTCTCTGTTAAAAAATCTCTTTTTAGCACTAGAAGATGAGCGTTATACTGAACCATTGTTTAAAGCTTATGAAATTTTTAATAATGATTATTTAGATGATCAACAATATCAGCTTGCTTCCATATGTGAAGGAAAGGATGCAATTGTTAGAACATTCTTCAAAGAAAATTTTGTTATTAATACTATTGAATTACAAGATGATACTGGATTATTTAGTGATATAGTTCCATACTATTATCGATCTAATCTCTCGCCTGTTACAAGTGCTTTTGCTATTGAGACCCCTCAACGAATAAATGGTTTAATCTTAAGCATCTTACCTTATTTTCTTGAGACGATTTTAGAGAACCCTATAAATAAAGTAGTAATTGTTGGTTTTTTGGTAGGAATTTTCATTTCAATTGCTGTGATTTATGTAAAACGACCAAAACATCAATGATTTTTGTCATAAAAGTGTTTTTTAGCTACTTTTTACAGTCGACCGAAAATTTATAAATAATATAAACCAATGTAGTTTAGTAGTATCTACTAATTTACATAAGGAGTAGAACACCCTTGCATTCATTCGAGAATAAGATAAATGAATTTCTCAAAAATGTTACTGAGGCTCGTAAGAAATCAGGTGTAGATTTATTAAAATTGGACGATAATACACTTGCACTTGTAAGTATGCAATCAATTAAAATTCTCACCGAAACTCAAAAAGAATTGGTTGAATTATTAGTTGATAGTCCTCGAACTGGTGCAGATTTAGCAAGGTTAACAGAAGATTTACCATATTTAACTTCAAAATCACCTCAATTTATTTCAAAGTATATGAAAGAATTAGTTAAATGGGGAATCGTTGAACATATAGAAGCACCTTTTGGTCGTTCTAAATTTTATGTTTTGAAAGCTAATATCATTGGAAAAGATGAAATTTCCAAAGTTCAATCAGAAGCAATACCTAATGTACTCTTATCAGCAATTGAGAAACGAGGGGTTGTAGGTAATTTAATGTCACTCTCATTCAAAGAAATATTGAACTTAATACGAGAGCTCGATGATAAAGATAAACAAAAAGTCCTCGACTTCATAATTGAATATTGTCAAGTCGAGGAGGAATAATTACTCTGAATAATGAAGAACATAATAAATCAGCCAATATACCGGTTTCGGCCAAAGTAGTGAAGGCATCACTAAAATCGATCATCCTAAACGGTGAGAGCGATTTAGATAAATTTGTATCTCACCGTTTCCTATTCTTTTATGGTTTTTTAACAGGTTGGAATCCTAAAATCTTTTCGTTGGAATTATTGCCGATTTTATACTTTTTGATTTGGTCTATAGTTCTTTTTATTTTAAGAGAAAATAATTTTGGTTATTTATTTCTCTCTGTAGGACTTTTTCTATTGTTTTATTTCCTTCTCCTTCATACAGTTATTTCTTCATGGGATAAAATAAAACGATGGTTCATAAAAAGAGCTCGAAAGAGTGGGGGAATACAGAATATGACTTTACAAGATGTAAAAATGCTATTAATTTACACACGTAAAGTTTTTGGTGTAAAAGCTACTATTGCAGCTAAACCAAAAAGGGAATTTAGCATAGATAACTTACGTAAACAACTAACAGCAAATAGGAAATGGCAAAATGCATTGAATATCTCAATTATCATTGAATTACTGCTAATCTCTGCAGGTGGTATTTATGGTTTTATTATTAATTTGAATCTATTAAATTGGATTAAAAATTGGTGGTATATTCTTTTGCTTATTTTAATACCACTCTTTATCTTAATCATCGGTCTAACTATTTCAAAATATATGGTCAGAGAAATGATCAATACAATTCCTGAAGAGCAGTTTGAGGATGTTTTGAGGTTATTAAACGAGTTCAAGGTTTTTGGTAGATCAACCAAACAATAGTTTATTCAAGATTTACCAATTCTATTTTTTCGCCATTCGATTAATTTTTCTAAAGTTCCTTGCATTTTCTTTTGAGCCAATTCATTAAGTACTTTATTTATTCGAGCCCTATCTAAACTATCAAAGAAATTATTTTTCTTCGGTTTTTGAAGAAAATCATATAATGGTAGTATTGCACGTTCATCACCAAAATTTCCCAACGCTATAGCAGAATTTTTTCGAGTCTCTTCATCCTTATCTTCTATCATAGCATTATTTAATGCTTCAATACAATCTTCGCTACCAATTCTACCCAAAGCCAAAGCTGCTCTTCTTCTTACACTCCCATGTTCATCGTTTTTCAATACTTGAATTAAATCTTCAACTGTAGAAGGGTCCTGTGCTAAAGCTAATTCATCAATTGCTTTTTCTCGGGTAGATTTATTTCTCGATTTTAAGTCTGCTAGTGATTTAATAATATCCATCTGTTAAACATCCATATAATTGTTTAAGGGTCACCATGTAATCGATATAATTCGAATTGATGCATCAAATTCATAACAACTTGTAAAATCTCTCTTGGATCATCAATAATATAATGAGCATTAAATTCTTCTCTTTTTGAAAATCCCCATGTTACACCAATTTTGAAAAATCCAAGTTTTCCCCCTAAATCCAAATCATATTGGGTATCACCTATTATAATACCATATTGGATACCTTTTTCTTCGATGAATTTATTGAATTTCTCTTCTTTGCTTGTGTAATCGGTTATTACTTCATGAAATTGTATGGGAATACCAAAGTGTTGAAAAATTTTCGCTCGTTCTATTGGATCCTCTATTTCAATCTCATGGGTTACAATAGCAAATTTAGCTAAGACTATTTTTTGTAGTCGTAAAAGAACTTCTGGTATACCGGGGAAAGCTCGCACACCATTCCAAAATTCTTCTCTTCTTATTTCTTCAAATTTCTTCTTTCCAAAAAGGAATTTAAATATATTACATTTATATTTCCTACGAATTGCAAATTTACCTAATGAATGAAAATCCTTGTATAATTGTTTTACCTTTTCAGTTGAAAATTCTTTACCTAAAAATCTAGTATATGTTTTTGAAAGAGCATTTACAGTATTAACCAATGTACCAGAATAATCAAAGAAAATCCAAGGGGTTTCATCTTTTTGAATGGATTCAACAGGAGTTTCAACAGTTGTCAATTCAGGTATATCTTGTATTATCTCTTGATCAGTCTCTTGTCTAATCTCTTGATCAATTTCCTGATCTATTTCTTCCTCTATTTCTTCAATAATATCTATAGGTTCTTCTTTTTCTTCTTCTATTTTTTCATTAAATGATGTTGCTTCTAGTTTCTTCTTAATTTCTTCTATTATGCTATTTGGAGAAATTTCTTCATTTGTTTCTTCACTTTCAATTTGAGGTTCCTTTTCTCCATTATTATCTTCTAAAAATTCGTTTTGTTTTTCTTCCAATTATTAGCCACCTGAAATTCTTCTACACTTCAAGCCAATATTTTAAGTAAAGGTCAAATAAATTTTAGCTTTAAGTGAATATAAATTATCAGTAGTTTATGGCTTCTTTTGCTTTTTGTATATTTAAAAAGAAAAAACACCAATTGATTATTCGAGATGTCTATAGAGAGTGACTAAATTGGTTGTAAAGAAAAATACTGAAACAATTATTGATAATTTCATTGAAAAGAACACTAAGAAATATGGTATCCCTAAAATTGCCTTGAAGGCGTTGCAGGATTTCGGGATTTTTGATGCTCGAGTATTAAGTGTTTTAACTGAATCTGAAATAGCAGCTATTCCCAATATTAGTGAAAAAACAGCTGTATCCTTAGTACGTGCTGCAGATGATAATTTTAGAGGTCCATTATTCCAAAAAGCAGCTGATCAATCTGAACGTTTACTTAAAAAAAGAAAATATTTTACTACTGGTTCTACAAATCTAGACAAGCTTTTAGGTGGGGGGATGCCTACTAGTGCTATAATTGAGATTAATGGTGAATATCGAACCGGAAAAACTCAAACTTGTTTAACCTGTTCAGTAACTGCTCAACGACCTGAAGAAAAAGGTGGACTTGGTCGTCCAGTAATTTATTTTGACACGGAAAACTCGTTTCAAGCAGAGCATCTACAAGACATCGCTGAACGCTTTGGTTTAAATCGAGAGGAAGTGTTGAGTAACCTTTTTGTTGTTCAGGCCGAACAGTTACGTTATTTAAATCAAGCTATTGATCGTTTACCTGGTTATGTTCAAGCTTTAGATCCTGGTTTAATAATCATTGACTCATTGATGGCTCCATTTAGAGCTGAATTTCATGAATTGAATCTTTTAGCTGTTCGTCAAAAGAAAATAGGTAAATTAATAGGTCTTCTAAAACGAATAGCAATTGCTTTCAATACCTCAGTAATATTCACCAATCAAGTTATGGCTAATATTGGTACCATGGCTGCAACATTTAATCCTGTTATAGCTGC
>JAEORM010000187.1 GCA_016840905.1 Candidatus Gerdarchaeota archaeon
CAAACAACAGCTGAAAACTTGAAACAAACATATGCAAGAGAGGATTTCGACCCTGAAACAAGATTCTATGCATTCAAAGGTGATAAATTAGTGGGATTCATGGTGTCTAGAATTTTACCGGATTCTGGAGACGGAATTATTCATGCTCAACACGATGTTCCCATTGTAAGTGAAAATAAAGATGAAGTAACTAATCTTCTCTACAAAAAAGGTATGGAAACTTGGAAAGCAAAAGGTGCAAAAGTCATAGAGTTACGAGTATGCAAGGGATGGTTGGGTTCACAAGAACTAGCAGATACAAAAGATTATAAGAAAGCAAGAACGCTTTATGTAAGCACTGAAGTGGATTTAGATAAAATTAAGGTTTCAAAAACCGAAGAAGATAAATTCGAAGATTTTGAACCAGATAGAGACAAAGAATCACTAATACAATTTTTCCAAGATAATTTCAACATGAGTGAAGAACAAGCAAAAGCGAATTTTGATGGCATTGTTAATGTCACAGAGGGTTACTATTATCAACCAATTGTTCGTGAAGGAGATAAAATTATTTCAAGAGGATTAGCTTTTGTTTCCAATGAAAATCCTGAAACAGCTGTTTTTAGGCCGTTAACTCCAGATCCAAAGAAATATTTCAATCCTTATTTATCAAGAATAACCAATTTTGCTAAAGAAAAAGGAGCAAAGAAATTCCAAGTTTATTTTGGTGGTCCCGCATTAGAATTACTTGATTTCTATAAGGCTCATGGATTGGAAGTCACAAATGAAGTTTTTATTTATGAAAAAGAGATCTAAATAATTTGATCTCTATTCCTTTCTTTTTCTAATTATAATTATTTTTAAGAGTAATTTACCATTTATCATTTATCTATTTCAGGTGGGTAAATTATTGTCTCAAGGCAATAAATCATATTGTAAATTTTGTGGTGAACAAGTAGAATTTATAGAGGATTTTAATGACCACTATTGTCATTATTGCAAATCATTTCAAACCTCTAACAGTCCACCATTGAATGTTGAAAAAGGAACAGAAAACGAACATCTTATTTTACCTGAATTTGACGATACAGCACCACTTAATGAACCATTAGAATTACCTGAATCTTGGAAAAAAAATCTACCTATCTTTAGACATAAACAATATCTTCTCAAACCAGTTTTAAGTTTAAGAGAAAAACACATTATCTATAATATTAATGGTCAAAAAATTGCTGAAAGTGTGAGTAAACCATTAAGTTTCAAACCTAATTTTAATTTTCTTGATTTGAATGGAAATATTGTGGGCACAATAAGATTTCAACGTCTAAAATTCTTGAAGAGCAAATATGAAATATTTAATCATGAAAATAAAATAGTGGGAACAATTCACTACACAAGTAGTCTTTTTGGAGGAAATTATGAAATATTCGATGAAAATAATAAATTAATTGGGATACCTGAAAAAGATAAAGGTTTGAATTATGCCTATAGAATAAGAGATGACTCATTGAAAACCATTTTACTTCTTGATAGGAAATATTGGTCTGGAAGTATGAAAGTAACTATTAATTCATTAATTAATCCCATTTTGGGAATAGCTTTTGGGATAATTTTGGCTTATATAATAAATAGTGCTAAATTAGCAGCAACATCTAGAATAAGTACATCAATATAAAAAAGAAAAATGTGAGATGTTAAGAGAAAAATCTTCACTATGGAAGATTATTTTTCATTTGGCGTAACTTGTGTATTATAAATTTTATTTATAATAAACCATTTGTCATTAATTTTTAATAGGTTCAGATAGTCCATGAAAGTTATTGTATTATCAGTAGTATTAATAACAGTCTCAACTTTTGCTGAAGCAGCTGTCCCAGTAAGATCAATATGTATTATTTTTGAGCTTCGTTTAAAATTTGGGTCAGTAATTGGTTTTGCAAAATTTTCTTTCCAAAAATCAATTGTTGCTATAGCTAAATTTCCTTCATGATTTATGCCAAACATTCTACACTCAGGATGCCACCCTTTTTCTAGAATATTAAAATCACGCTCAATAGTGCCATCAACATAACACATAATGGTTTCTTTCACTTTATCCATTTCATTTTCAGTCAAAAAATCCACCCAATAAAATAGTCATTATCTCAAAGAATATTTAGAACCTTAAAAAGTTCAAACATTATGAGATTTTCTTAAAGAGATTAAAGAAATAAAATATAAAAAAATTCTTATTGCTCTAGAAAGAAAATCGCTTTTTTGTAAAATAAATTTATTATAAAATAAATACAAAAAAATAAAATAATTATTACATATTTATTTAAATAATTAAAAATCTATGAAAAAGCTTTAATGCAAGATTTGTGATTAATAATTTATTTTTTGTAAGAAAATCATAATATGAGCAAAAGATTTACGAGATTTTTCATATGAATATTATCTGTCCAGATTGTGAACAAAAAAATGATGAAAATGCCCAGGTTTGTTCAGCTTGTGGAAGGAAATTAGAGTCAACCAGTAATAGCATGTTTGATAAGAAATTTTATTCAAAACTCTCCTTAACATCATATGTTATTAGCCTTCTAACTTTGAGCTTTTTCTCGTGGTTTCCAGTTCTACTTGTCACACATGTTTTCCCTTATTTTGAAAGATCCCAAGCAATGTTTGTGCTTATTATTTTCACTATTATAATTCTTATTGGTATCATTTTTGGTGCTATCAGTATAAAGAAAGCTAATTTGGTTATTTCATTTCTAGGATTATTTGTTAATTCTTGTGGTCTTGTTGGAATGATTATCTATTTTGTATTTCTACCAAAATAA
>JAEORM010000188.1 GCA_016840905.1 Candidatus Gerdarchaeota archaeon
CACCAATGAAAGTATGAAAAGCATTTAATTTTATTTGTTCAGGGATTCCAATCTCTTCCAATGAAAACAATTCTGATGAACCTAATGGAGTGTTAAATTTAATTGTACCTTCGAAATGACCCCAAAAGTAACTGCTTTCACCTGTTATTCCTATTGCTAGATTTATTAGATCACCAGCATTAATTCTTGATGGAGCTTCAACAGTTATATTTATTGGCGATAATAATCCAACATCCAAAAACAAATGCAAATCTAAACCAAGGGTTTCATTACCAAGTGTAGCATCAATAGCAAAAGGGCCTACAGATTTAGTAAAATTCAACGTTGCTGTTTTAATAATTTGATAGTCAGTAACCATAGGAATAGGTTTGCCTACTCTCCAAGTTATTACTTCCAGACCTGCTGCAAAACTGGCTAAATAAATGAAGTCTGTGTTAATAGCAACATTAAATGTTTTACCAAAATTTTCATTAAAGTATTGCCCTACTTGACGAGGATTGGTTTGGTCTGTCATATCAAGAACTAAAACACCTTTTGCTTCACAGGCTAAATAAGCAAATCCATCAACAATATCAATCGACCAAATTTTACTTCCTTCTTCAACAGCATATTCACTAACAACCTTCGGATGTCTTAAACGGTTCACTTTAATTATTTTCATGCCTTTATCTCTATTAGCAGTAAAAGCATAATCACCTTGAACGAAAACTCCTACAGTATCTTCAAAATAGACAGCTGTTTCACCAATCTTTTTAGGAGATGAGAGATCAGAAATGTCAACAATTTCCAAACCTTTGTTTATTCCAGCTGCAACGAATGCAGTGTCCTCCCTAACGAAAACATCATAAGGTAATCCAGAATAAAGACCTATTTCAATTGGATTAGCTTTATTTGTAACATTTAGAATTTCTATTCCTTGTAATCTATCAACAACAAATAGATAGTTCTCTTTAAGAAAGACTTTCCAAGCTAAACCACCATCATCAAATCCACCAACCTCTACGAGGTTTAAAGGATTGGAAAAATCAATTATTTTGAGACCTGAATGCCCATGAGCAAGAAAAGCATAGTGATCTTGAATAGCTACATCATAAACACTATTTGTTCCGTCAATATAGGAATCTAAGACAGTAATTGTATTATAACTTGAAATATTAACTACCAGTAAACCTTGTGATTCATCAGCAAGTAAAGCTAAGGAGCCAGAGAGTTCAACATCGACTATTTCATCAGCACCAGTAAATTGACCTATTTTCCTGAGATTAAAATTAGAGAGAGAAAGAGAATCATCTATTATTGGCGTTTCTATAGCATAAGTTGTAGTGATAAAATTAACTTGGGTAAAAATACTGAGAATAATTAATGAGAATAAAAATAATAATTGAAAGTCTTTTCTAGTGGTCATAGAAGATTCTCCAACAATATATCTATAATAGATAATATAATACTTCTCTGATTTTAATATTAGTCTTTAAGATAAAAATGACTAAACAAATATTTTTATCAAGAAAAAAGGAATTTTGTGATTTTTTGTTGTTTTTTCTTTCTTTTTATACCAATTTTGATATTTTTTATTAAGTTAGATACTCTATAGGAGATTAACAATTCATGAAAAAATTATCCCCCAAAATCGTGACCTTGGCTATTATGATCCTTTCCTTCATTGCCGCAAGCGGCATCGGTATTAGACATGCAATCGCCCCTCCAGGCGGATCTGTCGGAGAAGAACTCAACCCAACAGGTGGATGAATAATCCTCCAATTTTTCTTCTTTTATTTCCAAGCAATTTCCTAAGTTATTGTTATTTAATTTTTTGATTTTTTTATCTGAGAGTCTTTCTGTGTTCTGTTATTTATACTAATTAAGTTAGGAAAGTTTTAGATTTCTTCAAAGCAAAATTCATTTCAATGATATTATTTTGTTTTTTGAGGTTTTATATACTCCAATTATAATTTCTTCTTTGAGTGGATTAAAGTGGTTACAACATTTAACCTGTTTACTTCAATTTCCTGGATAATAACTGGGGTTATTTCTGCTACCTTGAGTGTTTTATTTCTAAGTAAAAATCCTAAAAGAAGGCTAAATCAGCTGTTTGCAGCAGGATTTATTGCTTGGTCTCTTTCAATGCTTTTCAATGGAATTAATTTTGCAGTAGCATATAGATCATTACTTACAGCAAATATTTTTAGAGATCTTTCTGTAGTTTGTGGTGTTACTAGCGGTTTCATACTTTTTGCTGCAGCTTTTGGTATCTATTTTGGTGCAGAATCATTAAACTGGATTCTCTATTCCATTCTAATTGTTATTGCTGGTTTGCTCTCAGGTTTTGGGGCTGCTAATGACTGGGTAACTGCAGATGGCCTTGGAGGATATAAAACAACTGATAATTTAGTGGGAAAAATATGCATTCAAATTATTAGTTCGCTGTTTGTTATTGTGGCAGATATTTTTCTTATGCTTACCTATCGGTCATCAAAAAATCCTCAAGCAAAGAAACGAGTAGGATTCTTTATTGTCGGGTATTCAACTATTTTAATTGGCATGCTCATGTTCATTATTGATGCTATTATCGATATGTTTGTTACTATTACCCCATATTTATTCCCAACATTTGCACTAATTGCTTGGGTAATGGGTCCAGTGTTAATGCTTATAGGATTCTATGTTAAAACAGAACATGATACAACAACACACACCCCAACACCACTTATTCAAAAAGAATCCCAACCTCTGAAAGTTTAGATGAAGCAGAAAAAAAGCCCTTGGATAGGTGGATATCTGTCAGCACTCTTCCGACCATTACTTCTTGATGGGTCCACCTATTCACCTTTTCATTTTTTAAAAAAAAGGAATAAAAAATTCCTTACCAGGAATTTTAAGCTAACTCATAACTATTTTTGTGGTTATTTCTACAGCTTTTTGAGCTTCTTCCATTCTTGGGCGATAATTTTCATGTTCAATTCGATTGAGAAGGATATTTACATATTTGAATTCTCTAAGAACTTCCATGCCTTTCTTCAATCCACGTTCAAGGAGCATACCCAATGTTAAATGGTCATCGAATAAACCTAAACGGACTCGTAATTCAGCTTCAACACTTTTTGCACATTCATTAACACATTCGCGATAATTACCTTCGTCAAATAGGATTTCAAAAGTAGTTCTAGTCGGTAATTCAATTTTTGGTTTTGGAGAGGAGGAGGAGGACCCTGATGGAGGGGGTGTGGGTGTGCGTGGGGGAGGAGGTAGATCTTCTGTATCATCCTCACCGCGCATCATTTTAGATGTTTGATCCTCCGAAGGAGGAGGTGGGGGAGGAGGAGTTTGTTTAGGGGGTGGAGGTAAAGATTTGGAATCATCGTTTGATGGAGGTGGTGGAGGAGGAGGGGTTTTTCTCTCTGGGGGAGGAGAGAAAGATGGAGTTGTTTTAGGGGAAGGAGGAACAGGTTTGGAGGAGACATCAGGAAAATCATGTTTAAGATCATCTTTAGAAATAGAAGATGGTTTAGGACCATCCATAAGTACCTTAATCTCTTTAGCTCGTCTAATGTATTCCTTTGCTTTTTCATAATAACTGTCACGTAATTTCTGTGAACGTTCGACTTTTATTAATTGATTTAGAAATTCAGCTGCTTTCAAAAAACTATCAAAGGCTACTTTATTATCGCCAGTTCTTTCAGATTCAATCGCTTTAGTAGCAGCTCTTTTAGCTCTTTCTAACAAATATTGGCTTTCAGACATTTTACTCACAAGTATATATATTTTAGAACAATATTTTAAATATTCATAATCAGATTACACATTCGCAAATTTGAAGGTTTTCAAATTCTGAGAGCAATTTAAAAGGAAGTTCAAGTAGTAAATTACTTTTGCTATCTTTAGAAGAATTTAAATAGCTAATCCATAACCAAAAAGTCTAGTGATGTGAAAAATGGCTCTACGACAGAGTATAAACAAGCGCAAAGGAAAGTGGGGCAAAGTAAAAGAATTTGAATCCATTGAACGAGCGCTTATTATAGATGACGATCTTAAGGATAGAATGCTTAAAGAGATTCCAAGACAAAAAATTATTACCCCTACTGCTATTTGTCAAAGATATCAGGTAAGAATGCATGTAGCAAAAGCAATTATCAGCGAATTAGAGAAATCTGGTAAAATTGCTTTCCATGAAAGAACTGCTTATACCAGAGTCTATAAAGCACTATAAGAAGTGCTTTTCTAGTTTTTATCTCTTTAAGATGAGTAACCTACTTGATAATAGGTTCATTATTTCTCTATTTTAACGCTTATTGTTTTTAAAGAACCATCCTTCAAAAGGAGATAGCCCTTAGGTTTATCTGGGGTTGAAGTATTACTAATTAACCAAATACAGGAATTAACTTCCATATAAGAAAGATCCATACCAGAAGGTTTCGCTGGTGCAGGATGTGTATGATAAATAGCAACAAGCTCCAAGTGCTTTTTTTCAATATCAGTATAGATATCAAATAATACAATGGGATCAACAGTGAAAGAAACAGCAGATTGCTCAATATTTTCAGGTAAATAAGTATTTGTTGCATAAGCAATAGTACCTTCTATTCGACCAGCAAGAAGGGCAACGGATTCATAGGGGTAAGAATGCTTTGCATGAGCAACTAATGTAGCTAAAATTGTTTCAGATAAAATGATTGTCTCGAGTTGATACATAAAAGAAGTATATCTCTTTAAGATAAAATTATTTTCCACAAATTAGAAAACTTATTAAAGAAGACTTAAAAAAAGACAAAGTAATGCTTATTATATGCGGGGGTAGCCCAGCCAGGTCAAAGGCGCCAGACTTAGGATCTGGTCTCGCAGGAGTACGCGCGTTCAAATCGCGTCTCCCGCACCAAATTTTTTATTTTGAATACTAAAACAGAAACTTCTAATAATTGAATCTTCCATCTTAATTTACGCCTTTACACTCATTGGTGATTATCTTTGTCAGAACCTATTTTAGTAACAAAAGATCTAGTAAAAATATTTTCAGAGAATACTCCCTTAGAAGTTCATGCTCTTCGAGGGGTTAATCTCGAGATAATGAAAGGCGAAATGGTTGCCATTATGGGTCCTTCAGGTTGTGGCAAGACTACTTTATTGAATATGATTGGTGGTCTTGATAAACCAACCTCGGGTTCTGTTTTTATTGGTGGTTCAGAAATCACTAATTATTCTGATCGTGATATTACTGAATTCCGTAAATATAATCTAAGTTTTATTTTTCAATTCTTTAATTTATTTGATGTTTTAACTGCAGTTGAAAATGTTGCCTTACCTTTACTCCTTATGGGTGATAATACTAATATTGCACAAGAAAAGGCAAAGGTTATTTTACGTGAAGTTGGTTTAGGTAGTCGTCTTTATAATCGACCTAATGAGATGTCAGGTGGTCAAAGACAACGAGTAGCAATTGCTCGTTCGCTCATAACTAATCCTAAAATTATCCTTGCAGATGAACCTACTGGTGATTTATCAAGTGTTATCTCTCGAGATATTATGAAGCTCTTTCGAAGACTCAATGAGGATTTTGGTCAGACTTTTGTTTTAGTCACTCATTCAGAGCTAATTGGTTCTCTTTGTGATAGAATTATAAAAATGAAAGATGGATTAATTGTCTCTTAGGTTATATTTTAGAGAAATAGTTAAAAGTTTTCAATATATCTTTAGATTTATGTCAAACGAAGAAGAAAATTTAGAATTTGGCGGATCCAAATTGGAGTTAACCAACAAGAACGATGATATAGAAATCGAAACGCGTACTAGTTATTGGAATGTTTTCAAATGGTCTATGTATGATTTAGCAAATACTGTTTATTCTATGGTAATAGTCTCTTTGATCATAAACCAATATGTACTTATTATCGGACAAGTTGAGCTCGGTTTGTCTTATACTCGTGCTGATGCCATCTTTAACGGTGTTTCAGCTGCTATGCAAATTATCGTTGCTATTGGTATGCCAATTATGGGTGCTATGAGTGATACTGCTGGAAGAAGAAAACCATTTGTTTTAGTTTTAACAGGCATTATCTTACTTTTCGCTAGTTTGCTTGGTATTTATCATAGTATGGCAATGGTTCTCATCTTTTATGTTATAGCCAATATTGCTTATCAATGGAGTCTAGCTTTCTATGATTCTATGTTAGCTTTTATAGCAAATCCAAAAGATGTTGGAAAAGTAGGTGGCTTTGGCGTAGCATTTGGATATTTCGGTACTTTAATTGGTATGGCTGTTATGTTAGTTTTACAAGATGTCTTTGGATGGGGTACACCTGTAAGCCAAGTAACCACGAGTGAACCAGTACTCAGTTATGGTTATTATGGTCGTTGGGAAACTTGCTTAATTACAATGGCACTATTTGCTGTTTTAGCTATTCCTTTCATTTTTGTAAAAGAACGACAGAAAAAAGGTAAAATGCCTCCTTTCGGCAAAGTTATTCGTGATTCTCTAAGACAAGTTGGGGGTACCTTTAAAGAAATTAGAAAACATAAAGAGATGTTCAAATTCATTATAGGTTATTTCCTGGTAGTAGATGTTGCGAATATTATTGTTGCAAAAATGTTTCTTATCGTTAGAGATGGTCTGCTAATGGCATCCTCATTTAGTATGATTTTCATAATAATTTCTACTGTTTCAGCGGTTGTATTCACTTACTTTATCGGAATGATTGCTTCTAAATGGGGTGGTAAAGTTGCCTTTTATGTTGTTGGTGGACTTTGGGGCATAGCAATAATACTTGGTGTGTTCTTAATCTTCTTTGCTGCACCAATCTCTGTAGGTGCTAATGCACCATTCGTATTTGTATTACTAATGGGCATTATTGCGGGACCTGCATTAGGTGGTACTTGGGTTGCTCAAAGAGCTATGGTAACTGAACTAGCACCTAAAGAGAAATTTGGCGAATATTTTGGATTCTCAAAATTAAGTGGAAAATTATCTTCGTCACTTGGACCCCTTTTATGGACTGGCATATTTATGCTCTATGAATATCTTGCCTTCAAATTTTTTGCTAATCCATCAATGCATAATGCCTATGGGTATGCAATGATAGCTGTTGGATTATTAATGCTAGTTGGTTTAATTATCATAAGTTTTGTGAAACCTACAGGGAAATTAATCGAAGAAGGTAAACAAGAAAGTTAGAAAAGAAGATTGAGTAATTGAGCTAAAGTAAAGGTCCATAAAATGGACTTTTACCCCTATTTTTTTATAATAGATA
>JAEORM010000017.1 GCA_016840905.1 Candidatus Gerdarchaeota archaeon
ATAAAAGAACAAGTTATTTTTTTATTGGCTGAAAGAGCTTTCTCAAAATGACTTTTACCAAAATGAAGAACACCCATGCCAAAAGTACTTCTCTCTTTATCATCATCAGAAGCTTTCAATTTACCTTGTTCATGTGTTATGGAATCAATTCTTGCAGATAAAAAATCTTCATGGTTGTCAAGAGTCTTTCGGACAGCCGAGCGAATAAATTCAGTTCTATTTGGGTAGATCCCTGCTTCTACAAGTAGATCAATTCTCCCTAAATCTACTGGCGGGATATTAATTGTTAGTTTCTCCATCTTTGGTTCTTCATACATTTTTTATGCCCTTCTGTGGAATCCTCAAGGATTCCCTACAGATGTTATAGGGATTCCCAATATTAAAACATTTGTATAATGCGAGAACTAAAGTATTTAAAATGTAACAAATAAAATTCCTAGAATTATTTCTAAAAAAATAAATAGCAAAAAAATAACCTTTTAGAGTTAAACATAAAAGAAAAATTCTTCAGTTATTTATCGTCAAGTAATTAGCAAATACTTAAATTAATACAGATTTAATACAAATTATGTTCTCCAATGAAAATTTTCTTAAAACAAATAATGTGATTAAATCGATTTTTGGTATAGACTCATACTATAGTCCTCGAGCATTTAATGCGGTAAACTCAAATGTTTACTATCAGACTATTTTCCAATTACACTGTGATTCAATACAGTTATTGTTATTATCAGAGGATCCAAAAATCGCTGCCCTTTACAATCCTCATTTTGAATCTTTTCTAGGATATTTACATATCTACAAAGATTATAGCTTTAATTCTCCTGAAAGTTTAATAGAACAAAAATTAGAAGCACGATGGAAAAATAGGGAATTTATTGGTTTGATGCGGGAAATGTTCAGTACTGAAAAACCAGAATTTATGATACATTTCTTGGGTGGATTATTTTTAGATGAGATTCCAGATATTAAAGTTTCATCCTGGAAATTTGGAAAATATCCTGCTCATTATATGGATAAGACAAAAGTAAAAACCATGTTAATTCATCATGTAAATTTTGTTGAATATTGGAATGAATTTCAACAATTCCATAAATTATTGTTAAAGCTTTATCCTGAAGGAATATCTAAACAAGGAACGCATAAAATTCCTAAAAAGAAGGATATTTGTCAAATGGTATTATTCCATCCATATGTTCCTGATATATGGCTAGACCTAGCAAGATTATCAAAAAATGAGCGAAAGGATACTGCTGCTATTAATTACCTCCGTATAGCCCTCTGTTTAGATCATACAAGATATGATATTTGGAAAGAACTAATACTATTTGATCCAAGATATCAAAATACCAACATTCCTCAACTTGATGATGAATTGAATGCTATAATAAATGATAAGATCGGTTTAGGGCAAAAACAATTGGAGGAACAAAAAAAGCAAGAGGTTGCTAAAGGGTTTATTCAACAAGTTAAAACATTGGAAAATCGTCAAAATGCCTTTAATGAAATTTCAGAAATAATGAAGGCAGGACCAGAAGAACCAGTAACACCTACAATAGCTCCCTCTTCTAGCATACCAAGTTATTTTGAATATCTTAGAGGAGTACCTGGAATAAATCACATAGAATTATTTAACAAAATAAATAAGGCAATAACAAATCTTTCAAGAAAAGACTTAAACGTTATTCAGTCATTGGAAATGGTTGGTCAACAAGCATTCCAAACAGGAAAACTAGATGTGGCATTAGAAACATTCCTTTCAGTGATTCATTTAAGTGCTCTAATAGGTGAAATTAAACATCAAATACTAGCATTAAGTAATCTAGGAATTTATTTCTCTAATGCAAGAAGATATGACATTGCCCGTAATTTTGCTAATGAAGCAAAAAATCTTGCAACAAAAAATAATCTCTTGGAAGAAAAATTACAAGCATTGAAAGTTTTAGGATTAATACAAACAAATGATAACAAGAACCCTCGAGAGAGAATCACTCTATTGGAAGAAACAGCTGAAATCTTACGACAACTTGGTCGCGAAGAAGAAAGGCAGCAGATTTTAGCACAAATGGAAACGTTCAAACAATTTTTGGATCTTTTAGGAAAATGAAAATGGAATGTTATTCCTAATTTTCCTTTATTTTTCAAAAGAATAAATCTGTTTGAAATAATAATTTATTTAACAAATTTTCTATTTCCAAATGAATTAAAATTCAAATTAAGTAAGTCAAAATTAAATAGGATAGTGGTGAAGAATATTCCATTACACAAAAAGGTGATAATTTTGGAATAATACTTTTATATAAAGAATTAAGTTATTTTTTTAAACCTTTATTGGATTTTGGAGGGAAATAAGAATTTTTCAATCATTTCTAGATGAATTTAGTTATAATATTTCTTTATCTGAAGCTTCAGATGTAGATAAAAATAATGGTTTAGAGGGAGGATCAGGAAATAATAATATACCTACTCCTCCGGTTGGCTTAAAGAAAGAAAGCTCAATGCCAAATGATAGAAAACCACTAAGATGTTTTAGAAGAAAAAAAGATACCACTGAACCAGAAAAAAAATCTATGAAGGATGAATACCAAAGATGGTATAATGATGTTAGATTAAGACAGATATGCCATATAAAGACTCATCGACGATTGACTACATTCAATTATCTAATTGGAATTACAATTGTTGTTTTAAGTACATTTACAGCTTCTAGTCTTTTAACAGAAGTAACTGAAAAAGATGAACCTATTGCTTTCTTTTTTGCAGTATCATTTGGAATAGTTACAGCAATGTTAGGTACTTTACAGACAAGTCTAAAATTGCCACAACTTATTGAAAAACATCAAAAATCATATTCTCTTTATGGTGATATCAGAAGAGACATTGAAAAAACTTCAGAGGATTACCGTGTTAGTTGTGATGAAATAATGGTCAGCAAAAGGATGGAGGAAATAAATATTAGGATGGATAAAGCAGCCTCTGAAAGACTTTCATTTAGCCAACCAATGTTTAATAGACAAAGTAGAAAGAGACGAAAAAATCAATATATAATTTTCGAGGATTGTAAAAAGATAGCACCAAATTTAGCAGAAGAATTAGAGAAATCTAAATCAAAAGCACCACCACCTATTAAGCAACCTGAAACAGCAATACCACCACCACCTAGTGAGTCACCTGAAACAACAACTTGAATCGGTGATACAACCAAACCAATAAATCCCAATAACATGTATATCAAGAAAACTAAAAAACACAAGAAGATGGAACAAAAAGGATAGTTATATTAGAAATCTCAGAAAAGAAGAATATGAAATTAATAAAAGATTGGAATTAGGACAGGGGCAAAGAACGCCCCCGTCACAGGAAAAGGGAGTTATTTTTTATTGGGGAGAGAGAGGTTTATGGGATTCGGAGAGCTAATAACTTAAAAAGCTAATTTCGCTCTCCAATTTTTATTATGTACATTCTTTTATAAATACTTAACAGTTTAGAAACAAAGGTTTTCTTTATTAGCAATTCTTATATTTTAAGAAAATTTTCCCCTTTTCTTTATTAAATTAATATCTCTAATCCCAAGTATGACAATCCAACAAGTATTGCCACAATGAACATTGATGCAATTACAACTCTAGCACCTATTTTACCCATTTTACCTTCTTCTTTGTATTCATTTATCCACTCTATGCTACTTTTCTCACTTTTTACTAATAATAGTTGAATTGGTAATACTATTATCAATGGTAATATTGCTAAAAATAATGTCAAGACTATATTTGATACAAAACTACCTAATAATTGGAAATTTAGCAAAATAATGATTTTTATTGCTCCAGTTATTATTGTTGCTGTACTAATTATATAGTAGATTTTTATTCCTCTCTTTACTTCTTCTATGTTATTAAATATCATTCCTGAACCTGCTACTATATACCCTATAATGGCAATCCAATAATAAACATGAAATATTGGTTTAAAATCTAGTAGATGTTTATAGATTTTCATCCATTCTTGGATGGGGTATATACCTACATCTCTATATCCAACAACAAACGTATAATTCTCATAATAATACGATTCTCCTGGTACCGTTGGAATTGAAACAATTAAAGCTATAAAAATAACGCTAGCAATCAAAGCTATTATTGTATTTATTTTAATTTTAAAATTCGTGTGAAGAAGATTACTTAATAACGATCTTCTTGGTTCTATTGTTCTCATTTCTAAAGGATAGTATTCCCTTCTCATCTTAATCACTCCTTAACTATATTATAATAGTATACTATCTTATAATAATAATTGGTTATACTTTAGTAGTTAATTTTTCAAGCTTTTTTAAGATAATTTCCTCTTTTATTCCCATATTTCTCTTTTAATTACCTCACCATTTGGCTCAGTTTCATGATAGATTATTCCAGTAAAGCTTTCTATCTCGGTTTTTGAGTCCTTCCAACAATTCTTACCTAACCATGCTTTTTGACAAGTATGCTCGAGAAATTCTTCTACTGTCCATTCCCATTCCATAGGTACTTGTGGTAATAACAATCCACTTCTTCCGCCATTCTTTACAATTAAACCATCTCTTCCAATAGCTATTTTTTCCAAATACTCCTTTGGGTCTTTTACTTCTATTTTTTTGGGCGGAGTCAATATTGTTACTTCAATTTCTATATCATGTAATTCTTCCAATCTCACTTCAGCGAACCTTGGATCATTTACAGCAGCACTTTTTGCTACCTCAATAGTTGCTTTTACTAATGGATAAACTGGTAAAGCATATCCGATGCAACCTCTTAGTCCTTTCCCACCCATTTCATCTCTTTTATTTAGTGTGACAAATACTCCGGCATTTTCAAGTAATTTTTTAGGTACTTCTTCAGGTATAGCTATTGGTTTTCTGAATGTTAAATAATGTATTATTGATTTTCTTGCTAAATCCACAAGAAATTTACCATCTTCTAAAGTATATTCTAAATCAATATCAGTCATATTTTATCCTTCTTTTATCTTCTACTCTTCATCTTTTTCTAATATACTTCTACTCTCTTCTAATGATTGTTCTATTTTTTCCCAGTGAGATCCTTTCCAATAGATTTGTTTACATTTTTCATTTGAACATATCCAAAATTCGTTATATTGTTTCATTGTTCCTTCAGGTATCCCTTCTTTGATATCATCTTTATCTACAGAAATGATTTCAGCATTGCAGTTTGAGCATCGTGGTAATATTGTTTTTGAGAAGAATAATTTTATTCCTGTTTCTTTGTGCAATTTAGCTAATCGTTCTTCTATAGTTTCACCATCAATTGTTATTGCTTTTATTCCTAATTTTTCTGCTCTCCTTTTCAAATCTTCATCTCTAGTCACTAATATTCTTTTTTCATCTTTTGCTTTCTTTAAGATTTTATAATCAACACTTACTTCTACTATTTCGGTATCATATCCTAGCATTCGCAACCATCGTGCAATTCGTTGGTACATCACATCTATGATGAATTTCTGTTTCCTGGCATCATCTTTTTCATTCATTTTTAATTTCCTCTTTAAGTATCTAATGAGAGTTTTTCTTCATCTACTTTTAAAGGTCTCTCAAGTATTTTCCCTGCTTTTACCTTTGATTCAACATATTCATCATGTTTTGCTAATTGACCATTAATGAAAACTTGACCTAATGTTACTTCAGATTCAAAACCATCAAAAGGTGTCCATTTTGCTTTAGATTCAAATCTCTCTGAGATTACCACGCTTTTTGATTTTTCGATAATAATTATATCAGCAAAATTCCCTTCTTTTAATTCTCCTCTTTTTTCAATTTGAGCGTATTCTGCAGGATTTTTGGTCATTTTTGGTATCAATTTTTCTAAAGGTATCATTCCTTTAAAAGCTGCAGTGAACATTACTGGTAATAATGTTTCTAATCCATGTATTCCTGATGCTGCTGCTTCAAATTCACAAGATTTTTCATTGTGTGAATGTGGTGCGTGATCTGTAGCAATAATCTTCAATTGATCATCGTTTAATGCTTTCCATAAAACCTTTTGATCTTCCTTAGTTCGTAATGGTGGTAAGCATTTTGCTTCTGCTTTATATTTTATTAAATCCTTTTGAGTCAAAAATAAATGATGAGGACATACTTCACCTGTGATATTTTCAAGCATTTTATTTTCTATCATAATTTCCATTGTTTCTTTTGCAGTAATGTGAGCACAATGTAAATGACATTTAATTTTATTATTTATTTGTAGAAAGTCTGCTAAAGCCTGTGCTTCATCTAATTGATTATGTGCTGCCAAAAAGCTATTAATTGGATCTTGATGTTTCTCTAGAAATAGTTTTTCAGTTTCATCTGCAAAACCTGAATCTGGGTGAATAATAAGTGGTAGTTTCATCTCAGCTATTTTTGCCATACGTGTTTTCAGGAGTTCATTATTTTTTGGTGGGTAAATTGCTTCTGCCGGATAAATCTTAAAACCAAAAATACCTTCCTTAGTTAAATTAATAATTTCTTCATTATTATTGGGTATCAATGAATAAAATCCAATATTTGCAGCTGCTTTTCCTGTAATGATTTTTTTCTTATAATCAATTCTTATAGCTAAATTTGTTGGTGGTTTATTATTAGGCATATCAAGAACTGTTGTTACCCCTCCTGCAATAGCTGATCTTGTTCCTGTTTCCATGGTTTCTTTGTATTTTTGTTCCAAATCTCTCATATGAACATGAATGTCTATTAATCCCGGTAAAATCATAGCTCCTTTTGCATCAATTCTTTGTGAAGCTTTTTCAAGATTAGGTTCTTTCCCTAATCTAATGATCTTTTCTCCCTCAATTGATAATCCACCTTCTTTAAAACCTTCTTCAGTAAATATTTTACCATTTACAATATTGATATCGATTGTCACAAATAATGCCTCTTGTTAATACAAACAACTACAAATAAATTAAATATTCTCTTAAAAAAAGAATGGTCGAAGGAATTATTTTTTTCCTTCAACGATTGCTTTAGTTATATCTGTTAGTGTTATTATACCCACTAATTTCTTTTTATCATCTAAAACAAAAACCCCTTTATACATTGTTTTTTCAAAAACATCGATAACATCACAAAGAGGTTGATATTCAAAGATTGTGGGTGGATCTGATTTCATTACTTGTCCTACAAAAAACTCTTGTATTCTACTTTTCTGGTGTTTAATTGGTATTTGCTCTCTAAATCTTGCTAAAGCATCTGCTAAAGTCTCATCATCTATAATACCAACAATGTTTTCTTCATTGACTACTGGTAAAATACTGATATTTTTTTCCATCATAGTATTTCTTGCAGAAATAACTCGTTCGCTTTCAGTTATTCTCATAGGATTCCTTGTCATTAATTCTCCTACTTTAATTTTCTTGCATGTACTGTAGGTTTTAAGTAAATCGAATTTCCTTAAAAGACCTTTTAAGCTATCGCCTTCCATTACTAATAAACTGGAAATTCGTTTATCAATCATAATAGTAGCCGCTTCTTTAACATCTAAAGAAGGTTCTACTGATATAATTGGAGTGGACATAGCACTTGCTACGTGTAATTCCTTTGGTGAAATTCCTTCAGTCTTATATGTTCCTAATCTATCAGCTACATCTCTAAATGAAAGAATACCTATTGGTTTTCCTTCATGGATAACAATGAGTCGTGTTATTCCTTTTTTCTTTCTCATCAAATTCAAAGCTTTATCCAACTGTTGATCTTTTTCAACAGTCTCATATTCAGTTGTCATTACTTCTGAAACTTTCATCGAATTTCCTCCAAAAAATCATTTTTTAATTTTATATTGTATTTTTTCCTTTTTTCCAACATTTTTTTGATAGTAGGATATCCATCACTTTTTATGGTTTCCTATAACTTGTTAGTCTTCATCTTGACAATCGTTACAAATTAGCTGGTCATCCTTGTCATATAGTGGTTCTCCTTCACAGTATTGTCCACATTGACAACAGTAGTATCCCATCGATAATCCGGAATTGTTATCTTCTTCGTCTTTATCATAGTCTTCCTCTGTGAATTCTTTTTCATAATTTTCTTGTTCATTACCAAAAGAAATGTTCTCATATTCTTGAGCTATTTCAAAAAGGCTTGGTGCAATACGAAGTAAATCTCGATAGGTCACTATTCCGATGACTTCTCCTTGTTCAACGATAATTAACCGTCTAATATTTAATCTTACCATTAAGGTCATAGCTTCAGTAATATCTATTGTTGGTGGAACAGTTACAACAGGTTTTGTAGCAATTTCATCTACTTTTGTTTTTGAGGGATCTTTCCCTGTTGCAACTACACGTGTAACAATATCTCTTTCAGTAATAATTCCTAATGCTTTTTTCTTTCCTACATGAGTTTGTAAAATTATACTACCAATATTGTTTTCTAGCATTATTTTAGCTGCTTTTGTTACTAACTCATGAGGTTCAATAGAATAAACAATTGTTGACATAACTTCAGATATGTGCATTTTAAGTCTTGAATTAGAAGAGATATTGTTTCCCATATTATCAGCTCACTGGATGTTTTATATAATAATAGTTATTTATGCTATAATAAATTGTTGTGAATAAAATGAAGTTTTGGTTACGAAAAACTATACATGTTTAAGTAAAATTAGCACTAAAAAAATCACTATTTTTCAATTTTTTTGGAAATCTTTTTGATAAGTAAATTTAATTTATAATGTGTGTCAATGAAGAAATCTGACAAGGCGAATCAGGATTACTGCTTGGCTAGCACCTGATAATGACTTTTCATAGTTACACCGAGACACACTAACTTTAATTTTTCATATTCTAAATAATCTAGAGCTTTTTTTCTCATAAATTAATTAGCAGTTAATAATAATGTATGTGGCTTTCTTTACTTAGAAAGTCTTTAAGGTGATTATTTTGTCATTTGGTCGTTATATTATACGTGAACCCTCAAATGAGCCTATTTTTGATTATGCTCCAGGTTCAAAAGAAAGAATTGCTCTTAAAAAAGAACTACAAGAGATGAAAAGTAAAACAATTGATTTACCACTGATTATTAACGGGCAAGAAATTAAAACATCTGAACAAATGGCTATTCAAGCACCACATGATCATAATCTAATATTAGGAAAAGCTTCTCTTGCAACTAAGGAACATATTGATTTAGCCATCAAATCAGCATTAACTGCCAAAGAAGAATGGATGGAATATAATTGGGATGAACGAGCAGCTATTTTTTTGAAAGCAGCAGAATTGCTTTCTGGACCATATAGAATGAAATTAAATGCAGCCACAATGCTAAATTTAAGTAAAAATCCTTTTCAGGCAGAAATTGATTCAGCAGTAGAATTAATCGATTTTCTAAGGTTCAATACTTATTACATGTACAAAATTTATGGTGAACAACCATTTAGTCCAACCACTGCTTTTAATAGATTAGAATATCGTCCACTCGATGGATTTGTTTTTGCTGTAACACCTTTCAATTTTGCATCCATCATGGGAAATCTTCCTTCAGCACCAGCAATGATGGGTAATGTTGTTCTATGGAAACCTGCTTCGAGTGTAATTTATACTGCATATTATATAATGAAATTATTCGAGAAAGCTGGTTTACCAAAAGGAGTTATCAATTTTATTCCTGGTAAAAGTTCAATTATTGGTGATGTGATTCTTGAACACCCAGATCTTGGAGGTATACATTTTACAGGTAGCAATCCAACATTCGATTATATGTGGAAGAAAGTAGGTAATAATATTACTAACTATAAACAATATCCTCGTTTAGTTGGAGAAACAGGAGGGAAAGATTTCGTTTTTATACATGAATCTGCAGATTTGAGTGCTGTATTAGCTGCCTTGACAAGAGGGGCTTTTGAATATCAAGGACAAAAGTGTTCTGCTGCCTCGAGAGTATATGCACCAAAGAAAATTTGGCCTCAGATTAAGAAATGTTTGGAAAAAGATTTATCTGAAATTAAAATGGGTCGACCTGATGATTTCACTAATTTCATTAATGCAGTAATTGATAAAGAAGCTTATACAAAAATAAATTCCTATATCAAATTAGCAAAAGAATCTACAGAAGCAGAGGTTATTTTTGGTGGTAAGTCTGATGATAAAATTGGTTATTTCATTGAACCAACTGTTATTCTAACAAAAAATCCTGATTTCATAACAATGACAGAAGAGGTTTTTGGTCCGGTGCTAACAATTTATCTATATGATGAAGATAAATATCTTGAAACGTTACAAATTTGTGATAGATCAACAAAATACGCTTTAACAGGTTCAATTTTTGCTGAAGATAGGAAAGCCATTAATCTTGCAACTAAAGTTTTAAGACACGCAGCAGGAAATTTCTATATTAATGTTAAACCAACTGGTGCTGTAGTAAACCAACAACCATTTGGTGGTAGTAGAAAAAGCGGTACTAATGATAAAGCTGGTAGCTATTTGAATTTAATTCGATGGGTCTCAACTCGAAGTATAAAAGAAAGATTTTATCCACCAAGAAAATACAGTTATCCATTCCTTGAGGAAGAAAAAAAAGAGGATAATTAATTCAGTAAAATTACATTCATAAACCACTTAGATATGAAAGAATAGGACAGAGACCTATCTCTTCATAATTATTCTATCGAAATAGCAGGAGTAGGCGAGGATGTTGAATCTATAGTACTATCAGATTCAATGTAAATTGTAGGTTGTTTTATATCTTCTTCTTTTTCTTCTTTAGAGTTTACAGTCGATTCTTCACTGTCGTAGATTATTCCATCTTCAACTTTTCTCATTGAAGAGAAGAACCAGAAAAGCGCAAATAAGAAAAGTCCCATTGAAGCAGCACCAATATAAACAAATTTGATATTTACAAATTCAGCAATAAGACCACTAATGATCATACCTAATGGTGCTGTTGCTTGTGCTAAAGCAATTCTAACAGACATTACTCTTCCTAACTTCTCTTTTGGAACAATTGCTTGCCAAATGGTTTGACTTGAAATAGATGCTATTGGAATAGCTAATCCTGTGATAAGAAATCCTATGCCCATAAACCAATAGAGTCCTGTTGGAGTTAAAGCTATCATTAAGAAGCCTACAAATCCTACCATTATACCTGTAACAATTCCTACCATTTTCTTCTTGAATCCTTTCCAAATTATAAACAAAATAGCACTAGCAATTGTTCCTGCCTGATTAAAAGCTAATACATAAGCTAATTCAGTTTCGCCGCCACCATGATTTACATAAACAAATAGATTTACCAAAGTAAATAATGGCATTAAAAATAAATTAGTAACAGCAAAAGATCCTAGTGTTGGTAAGAGACCTTTCTTTTCTTTAATGAAAACAAACCCTTCTTTTAATTCCTTGAAGAATGATGTTTTTTCTTGAATAATTTTTGGGGTTTTTTCTATTTTTGGGATTTTAATTATTAATAATGGAACAACAGCTATACAAAAAGTAATAGCATCCAACCAAAGAATTTGATGAATGGGGAAAAATTTGAACAATAAGGCAGCAACGATTGGTCCAATAAGATAAATTATACTGGTAAAGAAATATTGCACGCTGTTAATTCGCATCAAATGTTTCTTTGGAACCATAATTGGTATTAACGCCATAGTTGCTGGTGAGTGGAATGCTTGAAAAACTCCACGTAAAGCTAAAAAGACAAACAAAATTGGAATAGTGGTTAAATCATATTTGAAAAGAAAAACTAACACAACAGTAGAAGCAGCTTGTAGAAAATCTGCTCCACCAATCAAAGCTTTTCTATTCCATCTATCAACAAAAACTCCTGCTAATGGTGTAAGTAAAACAGTTGGAATAAATGCTATGAAGGTTGATAGTGATAATAATAGCGCACTTTGCGTTTCAATGGTAATCCACCAAGCTAACACAAATTGAATTATACTCGAACCCAGAATTGAAAATAGTTGACCACCCCAGAAAGTTAGAAATCCTTTCATATTATATTTCATTTCAGTTATTTCATTTTTTGTTTGTTCCATATTTATACCAACAATCAATTTTCTCTATATCTAGAGAATAGATTCTCCAAATCAATATATATACTTTTCTTTTAGTGGAGAAATAATTTAATAACCCTATAGAAAAAACTATTTATAATGGTAGAATAATAACCATCAAAGTAAGAGTTGATTATATGGATTATCAGGACGTCATAAATTACCAATTGAAAAGTATAATGTTATTAAAAGATGAAGAATTATGGCATGCTATTCAAGAAGATAACTATCTGCCAATCTTTATTGCTTTAAGAAAGGGACCTATGACTGTTAAAGAACTTGAAGAATCATATAATGATATAATCAATGAGAAAATAAATAAAATGTCTCTTGATCAAAAAGAAAAAAGTGCCTTAAAAGCAAAAATGCAAAGAAAGGATAAAACTCTCTATAAATATCTCGATTTTTTGCAACAGAAAGGAGTAGTCGTACAAGTAGGTAAAAGAGTAAAAATGGGTCAAACAGCTACTGAATCTTTATATGGACGAGCTGCTAAAGCTTTCATCTATACAGCACCAAAAGGAGATTTTTTGACTCCTGAGGACAAGAACAAATCACTTAAAGCTGTTGAAAAAATTCTTACTTTAGATAGAGATGTATCTATTTCTATGGATTGTTTTATAGAAACCTACAATAAAATTTTGCTAAGTATTGATCAAGAGAAGGAAAGAATTTTTCAAAAATATGAAGACGAAATAACTAAAATTGCATCGAACTTATCATTTGATGATTTGAAGAAGGTTATTGCTGTTTTAGAAATGATTGCTTTAATAAATGATTCAAAATTATTACAAGCGGATTTAGATAAATGCTTCAAAAAATAAATCAATTAAAATACCTCTTCTTTAAGTGATAATCTCCCTGAAATAGGAGAAGAACGATTATGAAAAAGCTAGTTGTCACAAGAGAAAGTGTTGCCTTGCAACCATTAAGGAACCTGATAGAAAAACAAAAACATAGAACATTGGTACTATGGAGTATTGATTGTGCAGAATATGTTCTTCCTATTTTTGAAGAAAAATATCCAAATGATAAACGTCCACGGGAAGCTATTGAAGCTGCTAAAGCATGGGCACAAGGTAAAATAAAAATGCCTGAAGCTAAAAAAGCAGCTCATGCTACTCATAACGCTGCTACAAAAGTTGATGATGAAAATCCTGCCGCTTGTGCAGCTGCTCGAGCTATGGGACATGTAATTGGTACTGTTCATGTGGAAACACATGCAATGGGATTTGTTATGTATGCAATTACTGCTTTTGTGTATGCCGATATGTCACAACAAGCAGATATGATTATAGCTAAAGAATGTAATCGTTTATATGTGCGTTTACTTTTTTGGGAAAAAAATTTTGATAAAATTGAAACTACATGGGCTTCATTTCTTCTAAGAGATAATGTACCAAATAGAGAGACTCTTCTTAGGCAAAAGAATGAACGAAAACAAATTCCTGAAAAATAATTTAAAATTACACTAAACTAGTTTTAAAACTGATTTTGCACTGATATCAGTTATAATAATCTTGGATTCATTTTTAATTGAAATTTTACCTTTGCCTACAATCCATTCAGATGAATCTAGATTTTTAGGTTTTGTCAGTTCAATTTGCTTTTGAGGATGAGAAAAATATAGATATTCAGATTTCGTTCGATGATTCTGAATTATTCCTCCCCAATTTTCAATTGAAATATTTCTTGTTCCATGAAGCAATTCTGAATATGGTTTGATAAGATTACCAGTTTCTTGTGCTATTTTTACTTGATCAACAGCTATAAATCCATCTGGTTTTGGACCGAAATTAAGAAGTGTATTTGCATTTTTTATTGAATTGTTAATAATCAATTCCTGAATATCCTTTGGTTTCTTATAATCACTATCATCTTTAGCATATCCCCAAGCCTTGTTGATAGATAAGCATACTTCACCTGGTAATTTACTGGTGCGAGGCCAAGGAGCGCCTTGTTGTTCTCCCGTTCCAGCTATATTCTCAAATAGCAAAAAATCGGTTTTACCCATCTTTTTTTCTTCACTTGTTGTACCAGAATTTGATCCCACAAGAATTCTTGGATTGATTTTCTTAATTGCTTGATACAAAGATGGATAAGCTAAATACTCTAAGAAACCTTCAGGATGTTTGGGGTGGTTAAATTGATAACCATCAAACCAAAAACATAAAACATCAGGATAAAGTTTGCTTAACTCTAGTACTTGTTGTTGATAATAAACTACATAATTTTCGTGTAATTTGTGATTGTTCTCTTGTAGAAGAATATGAAACTGAGGTTGATTGTTTTCTTTCTCAATTTGCGTCCAACTCCAATCAATAGTTGAATAATACAAACCAATTCGAATTCCATGTTTCTTTCCTGCTTCAAATAAATAATCAAGTATGCTTTTCTGATTGTTTTCCCAAAAAGGTGTATTGCGGATATGAAAGTCAGGAGAGATTTCATGGGGGATTTTTGTGTCCCATAAACAAAAACCATCATGATGTTTTGAAGTACAAATAAGATATTTAGCACCCATAATTTTTGCTGTTAAAACCCACTGTTCAATTCCAGAAGGATTGGGATTAAAATGATGCATAAAACTAGCTTTGTAGGAGTCATGAGCCATTTTATGATTATACATATGCCATTCATGTTCTTCGCCTAGAGAATATAATCCAAAATGAATGAACATACCAAATCGTAAATCTTGAAATAATTCTTGAGCAATAAACTGGGGATCCATTATAATCTAGCTTTACTTGCCAAAGAGAGGTTAAAAATGAAGCGCTAATTTGGTCAACTAATATCAAGCATACTGAAAAGAAGTAAAAGTATTGGTGTCGGGGGCGGGCTTTGATCCCGCGACCTCCGGATGTCTCATCAAATCTGGCCCTAAATTTTCGATTTGATTATGAGTCCGGCGCCCATTCTAGCGAATGAACACGCATGGACATCCGTAACCAGGCTAGGCTACCCCGACGAGTATTCCTAGCATCTATTTTTCTTCACTTATCCGTTTTAAGCATTTCTCTGTTTTTGATAAAAGCCTATTTGAATGTTTTCTTGTCTAGATTACTATTTAGTACCTATTTTCAAAAACCACTAACTTTTATATATAGGTAAAATTATCTAATGATTACTTAATTTAGTGAGTTGTAACCTAAAATTGACAGAGAAAAAAGTCACTAAAGAAGAACTTTTAGCAAAAGCTAAACAGCCTGCTGCCGATGCAATGAAATTGCATCCTTATTATCAAGGAAAAATGCAAACAGTTCCTAAAGCATCTATCTGGGGTTTTGATGCCTTCAGTGTATGGTATACTCCTGGTGTTGCAGCACCTTGTCTAGCTATTAAAGCTAATAAGGATGAAGTTTACAAACATACGAATAAAGCAAATATGGTTGCTGTTGTTTCAGATGGAACACGTGTTCTCGGTCTAGGTGATATTGGAGCAGAAGCTGCTATGCCTGTAATGGATGGAAAAAGCATGCTCTTCAAATATCTTGGTGGAGTTGATGCAGTACCCATTTGTTTGGATACAAAAGATCCTGAAGATATCATTCGTACAGTGAAATTAATTCAACCTTCTTTTGGTGGAATAAACTTAGAGGATATCTCTAAACCTAAATGTTATAAAGTTCTTGAAACGCTAAGAAATGATCCTGAAGTTACTATCCCTGTTTTTCATGATGATGCTCAAGGAACAGCTACAGTAATTTTAGCAGGTTTAATTGGCGGTCTAAAGTTTGTAGGAAAAGATTTGAAGCAAGCAAAAATCGCTATGCTTGGTGTTGGTGCAGCAAATACTCGAACAGCTTATTTGATGATTGCTGCTGGAGTTAATCCTAAGAATATTGTTATGTGTGATTCGACTGGCATAATAACAAAAGATCGACCTGATATTATTGAGGAGAAAGAATATGATACTTTCAAATATGATCTTGCACAAAAAACCAATGGTGAAGGTCTTTCAGGTGATTTTGGTAATGCTGCAAAAGGAGCAGACATAATGATTTCAGCTGCAAAATCTGAACCAGGTACCATTAAGAAAGAATGGATATCACAAATGGCTAAAGATGCTATTGTCTACGCCTGTGCAAATCCATTGCCAGAAATTTGGCCTTGGGATGCTAAAGAAGCAGGTGCAAAAGTTATTGGTACAGGAAGAAGTGACTTTCCAAATCAAGTCAATAACAGCTTAGGTTTCCCTGCGATTTTTAGAGGAGCATTAGATGTTCAAGCAAAAACAATTACTGATGAAATGTGTATTGCTGCTGCTCATGCATTAGCTGGTGTTGCTGAGAAGAAAGGATTAACAGCTGATTACATTACACCAAAAATGGATCAATGGGAAGTTTATCCAATTGAAGCAACAGCAGTCGGTATGAAAGCTATTGAACAAGGAATTGCTCGAATTGAAATGGAAGAGAAAGAACTCTACAAGATCGCTGAAGAACGAATCAAATATTCTCGTGATTTAACTAAAAAATTAATGGAAACAGGATTTATTAAAGATAAAATATAAATCCTTTATTCCTTTCCTCTTTTTTTCTATTATTTTTCACTATTAGTAAAGATCAATATAGAATATAATTCACTTTGATAAGTAATAAGTGAAATAATCAACCAAGCTCTTCTTTTATCTCTCCAATCCAAGATTGTTTGCAATCCATTTTCTGGTTTAACCCAGAAATCTGTAGCTACTGCTAATTGATACATAAAAGTCCATTCGTATGCTTTAGGTATGCTGTAAACAAATTGAGTCACGAAATTAACTAAGAATGGTATTATATAGAATAGAAATAAGGTAGGTATTATTGCTATTGAACTCGAGAAATTAAAGAAATTTGCTATAATAATAAAAAGAAGAGTTATCATTATTGCGAGGAGTGCTCCAACTAAAGTCATTACAAAAGCTTTAGCCATCAAAACAAATGTTATGGAAATCCCTGTCCAAATCCAAAGTATCAAATCAAAGATTACTATTCCTATAAGACCAGTTATAGTTACACCTGATATAACTGCTAATAAATGCCCTCTAAAAATATTTGATTTTCTTATTGGTAAAGCAAAATAACGGTTCATACTCTCATCAGCATTTTTACCAAAACCATCTAAAACCAACATTATTCCTATCATTTGTAACAAAAATTGACCTATTATAGTAAATCCTGAAGCACAGAATTTCTGAAATTTTGGTATACCCATATCCAAAATTAATGCCTCATAATCACTCGAGATTGAATTGAGAAAAATAACAGCGGGTAGTAAAACTAAAGATAGGGCTATAAAAAATTTCAAAGTAAAAATTATACGTTTAAATTCAAAACGAAAAATATACCAAATTTCTCTGAATTCTAAATGGATTGGTCTTTCAGATAAGAAGAACAGTACTCTGGAAAAGAATGGTTTTTTCTGGTCTTTATTATGTAATTCTTCCATCAGTTCTTTCCTCCATCACTTATTTCTTGTTCAATTGACATCCTTCTCTGTTCCACAAAAGGTCTGTATGAAAAAATTGGTATCCCATTAAATTGTAATTGATTAATTATGTTAATACTTATTTGTAAAGCATTATCATCTTGAATAAGTATTTTTCTTCCTGAGATGTCATAATTTTTTTCGACTAGGATTTTTTTAATTGCTTCAATATCAGGTTTTGGATCTGCTAAAATTATTTCCATTGATTTACATCTGTCTTTAATTACATCAGTTATTGGTCCATCAATTATGATCTGTCCTCTATCAACAACGATTAAACGATCGCTCATTATTAACGCGTCTTGTATATTATGAGTTGACATTATTACTGTCTTAGGAGTAGTAGTAACATAATCATGTACTAGTTGATAGATTTTCATTTTTCCCTGAACATCTATAAAGGAAATTGGTTCATCAAATAAAATAATCTCTGGATTACCTATAATGGTTAGAGCCAAACTAAATCTTTGTCGCATACCTGATGACATTAATTTTGGTGGAATGTCCCACCACTTTTCCAAACCAATAGTTTCCAGTAATTTTATTGTTTCTTCTTTAGCTCTTTTCCTTGATAATCCTCTTAATAAACCAAAATGATACAATGATTCTTTACATGGAGTATTAAGATAGAAATTTAATTCCGATGGTAAATAACCAATCATTTTTTTAATCTGAATTTTACTTTGTTGAACATTAATGTTATTAATTAAAACACGTCCTGATGTTGGTTTAACAAGACCCATTATTGCTTTCATAATGGTTGATTTACCAGCACCGTTTGGTCCAAATAAACAGACTCGTTCTCCTTTGTTAATAGAAAAATTAAGATTACGTAAAGAGGTCACTCGAGCTCGAGATATATAACGACCATAAATCTTTGATAAATTTTCAATTTGTATTAATGGGTCCAATACAATTCCTTCTCTGTTTAAATTATGAGTATGTTTATACATTATGAGAATAAATTTTTTTTCAGATATCTAGTATGAAATAACACATAATTCATTAACTAATAAGTCAATCCTTCTGAAAAATTAATAATACAAAAGTAGATATTATTAATAACCGTGTGGGTGAGTAAGAAATGACTAAATTAATCTTAAAATCAAAAATAAAAAGAAAATTTAGTCAACTACTAGCAATTTGTTTTTCTCTTTTAACTATCAATATACTTTACATTGATTCTTCTATTTATAGTTCAAATCAAACTGAAGAAGAGGATACATTCCCTTTTGTCAATCAATATATGCTTTATGATGTTACTCAAACAACTGGTGGTTTAATGACTTCCTCAGGAACTTTATCTGTTAAGTATCTTTATTTGATCAACGAATCAGCAATTTTTGGTACTTTTCATGTTGATGTTATTTCACTAATAGAAGTCTATAACGAAACAGCTGTAGGAAGTGAGAATTTTAATACTCGTCATCTTTACATAGATGCAGATGATACTTATATTATCTACATTTTCATGGTATATTTCTTTGAATGGCTTGATGGGATTGCTACACCTACTCCTATGTGGGTTTTTCCAAATGAAATGCAAGTAAACCATACAACTAGATTTTGGAATTATACTGCAACCTGTTCAAAAAGTCAATCAATTTCAATAATGGACAAATATTATGAAGTGTTTGTTTATCGAACTTTTGGTACTTTATTAAATATGACTTTAATGTATGGTTTTGCTCGCAATGGGAGTAGCGATTGGTATGGATTGCTCTTTTATATGTCAGGTTCATTTTTTGAACCAGTTACTCAAAGGAAGATGAATGCTTACTTCAAATTGTCTGATACTAATGCAGAATTATTGCCTATGGATGAAATAAATCAGAAAAATATTTTAACAGTTACATTATCTTTCTATTCAGTAATAATTATTGGTTCTATTACTTATAGAATTAAAAAACGAAAGAATTTAATAGGTGGAGAGATTTAAACAAAAAATAATAGGAATTGAGAATCTCAACAAAATATTTAAAGATAATCAATAAAATTTCTAAAAATAATTAGTACTATGAAGTGTTGATTTCAAATGAGTAGTGCAGGAAAAACAGACATTGTTAAAGATAAGGAAGGCAGATTCGGTCATTGGAAACAACTTCCTTTTGAGCTTAAAATAATGGATTTTGCTTCTTTTGGTTGGTTTGCTTTAATAATCATTAACATTATATTTGCTTTATTCAATGTTGAATTAAATATCCCAACATTTGCAGCATTCTTCTTACCAATAGTTATGTTTGCAGTTACAATTTCAATGCGTATGCGACTTGCTGAAAAACCTAACACTTTGAGAAATACATTCATTATATGGGCTGTATTCTTCATTACTCTTGTTATATTAACTATTATAATTTTAGCTCTCTATCCAGGTATAATTGGTAGAACTTAAACTAATCATAGAATCATTGATAATTTTAA
>JAEORM010000189.1 GCA_016840905.1 Candidatus Gerdarchaeota archaeon
TATTCAATGCCTTTTTCATTCTAACTATTCCATTAGCCATTGCAATGTATTTAATTATTGGACTGGTTTATTTCGGTTTTGTTAGCCTTGGGATCTTACTTAATAGAATTATAATAAAGCATTCAAAAGGTAGGGGAGGATTAGAAGAGCAGATATATGGAAAAATAGTTCTTGAGAAAAATCCTCAAAATATATCAGAAGCAGAGATAGAAGAGCAAGTCATAGTTAAACCGTTACGAGAATTAACAAGTGGATCGATTTATTGCCCTGCATGTGGTAATGAAAATGATTTTTCACAAAAAAAAGAATTACTGAATCATTTTTGTTTACAGTGTAAAAAACGCTTAAATGATTTTTGGGAACTTTATCATAAGAATAAGAAAACGGTAGAATTATGTGAACAATGTGATCATCTATCTTTTTCTCATAGCAGTTATTGTATTAATTGTGGATCTAAATTATAATTATTGATTGAAATAGCAATAAGTAAAATAAATATTGAAAAAGTAAATAAATTCAAACATAAAAGCTGAGCTCTTATTAATTTTTATTAAAATTAAATTATTTTTTTAGAAATATAAGTAGAATGAATAATAGACCAGGTATCAATAACATAAAAATTAGACCAATACCAATAAGCACCAAACAAACAATGAATATTGTATCGCCTCCTTCCAGAAAAGTAGCCATCATGATTATTAAGCCAATAAGTGATAGTATAGCTCCAAAAACGAGGCTTGTTTTGATGCGAGTTTCAATTTTGTCAGTGGATACTGTATGTCTCTTTGTTTTAGGAACTTTTATTTTAATTGTTCTTGGTTGCGTTAGTTCTGATTGCTCCTTTAATGAACCACAATTAATACAAAATCTATATATCGCAAATGTTGGTTGATTACAATAAGTACAAAGAATTACTGATAATCTTTTCTGTTTATAGGCTACCCAGAAATCACCTATATTAACTTCACATCCTTGGCAGATGAAATTTGTTTGGTCTGAAGTTGCTATTGAGAAATTATTTACTTCACCACATTTTGGGCAATAAACATTTTCACTAGTTAATACCCGCAATGATTCTCTGGATTGCTCTTTATGTGTGTCTTTAAAGGTATAAGACAATTTTTACCCCCCCGCATCTTATCAGAAATTTTATTCTATTTTATTATAATTATTTGAATGATTAAATGCTTTTTGTATCGAGAAAAAAATTTGTGCCATAAAAAGTAATGATTTAAATCAATTATTTTTGTCTAGTTTGTAGTAGTAACCATAGATTTCATCCAAGAACATTTAATAATGATTTTGAATCCTTATTCTGTGTTGTGATGTCATGAAAGTTTTGACGGTTTATTATTCTGAAAGTGGTCAAACTGAGAAAATCGCTAACATTTTTCATGAAGAAATTTCAAAAAAACATGAAAGTGTATTGAAAAAGCTTAGCGAAATAAAAATGAAAACATTAACTAATTATGATTTGGTTTTTATTGGTTCACCCTGTCATAGCAGCGATTTGGCAAGACCAATGAAGAAATTCCTCAGTAAACTTCCTAAAGATCCCAAATTTAAAATGGTTGGATTCTTCACGCATTCTTGCTATACCAAGGAAGAAGATGAAAAATTATATGAAGAATGGGTTGGGAGATGCATTCCATCGTATACAGATATAGCCAATAAAAAGAATATAGAATTTTTAGGTTATTTCAATTGCATGGCTGCTGCAATACCAGCGATAGAGAAATTCATTCATCAAAAGATCATTACTGATGAAGATGAGTGGAAAATTTACCTTCCAAAATTACGAACAAAACCTGATGATCAGGATTTAAGTAATGCTAGGAGTTTTGTAGGTAAAATAATGGAAAAAGTAAGTTAGTTATTTTCATACTAACTATTCATTTATTCTTTTTTCCATTTTTCTTTTTCTTATAAGATGGTATGCCACAATATTACCTTAGTTATTTATAGTCATTTCTTCTTTAAAGACTAAAAGGATAGCCCAGTAAAGATGCGTTTAGGTGGTAGGTTTATACTTCAATGAAAGGAGAAAAATAACAAAAGAAAATGATTTTTTAAAGTAATGCTAAACCTCTATCTTTTGCTTTCTTTTCAACGGATATTAACACAAATCTTGCAATCGCTAAGTAGATAATTATGAATACACTTAGGATAACAAATTCTTGCCAAATTGGTAATAGCGGTATGTATTTCTCGCCAAATATAAAATAACGTAAAAGATCAAAACTATAAGTAAATGGAAAAGCTAAACCTATATATTTCATAGCTAATCCAAAACCTCTACTTACTATCATAAAACCTTGTATTGGTAAATAGGCCCCAAATAACCATTGAATTAATTGGTGGGTTACCCTTACAAGAGCTCTCGATTGTCTTCTTAATAAAGTTAACATACCAAAGAACATTCCAACTGAAAGATTTGATAGATTATTTAAGATAATAATAAGTAAAGTATACAAAATGATCATAGGAGCATTAGTAAAAGCACCTGCAAAACCTAATATAAATGTGAATAATGGAAAGTAAACTATGAAATTAAAAACACTTCTAGATATGGAAGTAGACATTAGATAGGAATAACGAGAGGCAGGAGTAACAAAGATTGCTTCAATTGTTCCATAATAAACATCCTCTTCCACTCTCCAGAGTGGAGCCCATGTTGCAGCAGAAGCTGACACTTGAATTAATGAACCTGTTAACATAAATAAAAAGAAATCACTCTTGTCTAGTCCAACAAAGGTAAAGATTTCTGGATTGAAATAATAAGCACTACCCATGATGGCATAGCCAATAATGGCTGTGGTCATCTCTAGTATCAAACCAATAAAATTCGCTTTGTATCTCTTATAGGACTTTAAATCACGCCAAATACCCTTGAAAAAAACCCGTGTGCTGTATTGTATGCTCATTTTTCATTTTCTCCTATAAAATAGACAATCCTGCTTTCTTGGCTCTTTTCTCTATTAATCTTAATAATAGAAAAGCTAGTCCAATAAAGAAAAGTGAAGTTACAAATAGCAAAACATATTCCAACCATTCTGGAAATAACAGATTATATGAGGAACCAAATATGTAGAACCTAAAAAGATCATAACAATAGGTATAGGGAAATAATTGAGCTATGCTCTTTAGTGTTAATCCAACTGTTTTATTCATACCAATGAATGCTTGCACTGGAACAAAAGCTCCACATATGAATCGAAAGATATTATTAATTATCACTGCAATAGGTTGAGCTCTTCTGACAAGAATTGCTATCATAGCAAAAAAAAGACCAAAACCCATCATACTAATCATAGTAAGAAAAACAATTAGTATTGTAGTTCCTAAAACAACGATATTTGTTAGGACCCCAGCCATTCCTAAAATGATAATGTATGCTGGTATGAAAAAAACCATGTTAATGATTGCTTCAGAAAAAGTCGTTGAGAGTAAATAAGCAACTCTACTGGCAGGTGAAACAAAGATTGCCTCAAGAGTCCCGAAATGAATGTCCTCTTGCACTCGCCCCATGGGACTCCAAACTGCCACATCACTAAATGTACTTAAAGCAAAGCCACTTGCCCGAAATATAAAAACTTGGCTGATCAATAATCCAGCTTCGGTTGCGGTAACTGGGTTGAAATCAACCATAAGACCAAAGAAATAAGTTGAAACAAAGATAATGAACATGTCAATAAGCCAAGAAAGCAAACGCATTTTGTATCTTCTAATATTTACCAAATCACGCCAGATGCCTTTCTGTAAAACTCGAAACGGAGCTATAAAATTCTTCTTAACATTTTGCACAGACAAAAATCACACCTCTAAATTTACTTTTTTGTCGCAATATTCAAGAAAAACATCTTCTAAAGTCGCTGATCGATAGGTGATATAAGGATTTAAACCAAATTTAGTGCTAATATTTACAATAGTTTCAAAAGCTTGGGCACTATCAGTCACAGGTATTTTATAAACACCATTCTCTTGTTGAACTTCAATAACAGTTGTTAAATCAGTGATCTCTTTTATGAACTCTGGTGGAGCAATTTCATTTGCTCTTAAACGCAATTCTATCATTTGTATGTTAAGAGTATCCATTAGGTTTTGAGGTGTGCCCACAGCAACAACTCTACCTTCGAATATTATTGCTACTCTATCACATAACTCCTCTATTTCAGACATTATTTGAGAAGTAATAATTACTGTTTTTCCTTTAGCTTTTGCATAATCTTTAACAAAAGCGCGAATTTTCTTAGCCATAATTGGATCTAACCCTTTGCTTATCTCATCTGCGAAAACTAAATCAGGATTATGTAAGAAACCTCGCATAACTACAATCGCTTGTTTTTGCCCCCCAGATAATCGCATAACTTCTTTATCAAAAATTTCATGATTATCATATACTTTCTTAAATTCTTCAAGTTGAAGGGTAAATTCATCTTTAGCCATATTATACATGGCAGCAAAGAACTCGAGATTTTCTTTGCCTGTTAATCTGGCATAAGTTGACCGTTCCGAATCTTGACCAATATACCCAATTCTTTTTCGAATATCTTTTTCATTTTTTTCAAGATCCAAACCTAGTACTTCAACTGATCCTTCAGTTTTACCAAGGAGAGTAGAACAAATTTTGATCAAGGTTGTTTTTCCAGCACCATTGGGCCCAAGAATGCCAAAAATCTCCCCTTTATTGACTTCAATATCAACTCCTTTCAAAGCTTCAGTTTGCTTTTTTCTATTTTTGTAGGTTTTTTTTACCCCAATAGTTTTTAAGGCAATCAATCATAACTTCACCTTTAACTCAATCATTTGTTATTAAACAATCCACATTCACTGAGGACAAATGAATTTTTAAGGTGGATTCACATAAAAAGGACTCAAAATGATAACTCAATGTGTGAGCTATATTTTTAAAGAAAAAGAAAAAAATTGTAATTTTTTTGGTGAAGATAAAAATAAATCATTAATAAAATTTGAATGCTATACCGATAAAGTTTCTACTCTCACTTTTCCTTTTAATCTTGAAAGTAGTTCAGTAAAGACAAGCTAAAATGTAAAGTAGCTTTACAAAGCTTTTCTTGAAAAAGAAATTTTTATGATCAAGGGAACTAATTATTAACTTATAACCTAGATTTATCCAAGCTTTATAATTCCTTGAGTATATAAAATAGGGTAATAAAAATGGAGTGAGATTAATGGTTGTATCATCAGAGGTTCTATTAAATAATGGAGTTAAAATACCATTGCTAGGTTTTGGTACTTGGCAACTTAAAGGAGAAAATTTACTACAACCGCTAACTTGGGCATTGGAAGCTGGATATAGACACATAGATACCGCAATGGTTTATATGAATGAAAAAATAATTGGTAAAGTAATCAAAAAATCAGATATTCCTCGAGAGGAATTATTCATAACAACAAAATTATGGATTTGGGATTTTGAACCAACAAAAGCACTAGAAGCCATTGATGTTAGCCTTAAGAAATTGGGATTAAATTATGTTGATTTATATCTAGTACATTGGCCTGCAGAAGGCTTTTTAGACATCTGGAAGCCAATGGAACAAATGGTTATTGAAGGAAAAGCAAGAGCTATTGGTGTCAGTAATTTCTTAATTCATCATTTAGAAAAATTAAGAGAAATAGCAGAAATACCGCCAGCTGTCAATCAAATAGAATGTTCACCGTACAATTTCCCTTTACCACTCTATGATTATTGTAAGAAAAATAATATCAACATTGCTGCTTACAGCCCATTAACTCGAGGACTTAAAATAAGCGATACTAAATTGCTTGAAATAGCTGCTGACTATCAAAAAACAGCAGCACAAATTTTGTTGCGCTGGAACCTACAAAAAGGATCTATAATTATCCCTAAGGCTAGTACTAAAGCACGAATTATCGAAAATTCGAACATTTTTGATTTTACCATTTCAGCAAAAGACATGAAATTATTGGATTCTTTTAATGAACATTTACGAGTACCTGGAAGCCCTAAACATAAACAATTAGCTGAGAAATATTTAGATTCAAACCAATAGATGACTTATTTTAGAAAATTCTTGTATCTTACCATATTTCACAAGTTTTAATTAATTATTTCACGACCATTTTATCCAAGAAATCTTTAGTTGGATGTTCAGGATTTTCATGTACTCTTGAATCCCAATATAATTCATCACAAAAATCTCCATGATGGAGTGTTTGTGTTCTTCTCATATGAATGATTCTTTTTTCATTGTAACTAGGGATATCGCCTATGTAACAAGAAGCATAATAAGCAATATCTGGATCACTGAAATCTTTCAAAGCTTCATGAGTAAAACAGCTATCAAATCTATAAATAATCATATGCTCATCTAATCTACAAAAAGAAAAATCAGCTATTCCTCTTTTGCACCAACTTTTAATGGCAACTTCGTGATTTTTTGACAGTGATATATCACTTTTTTGTGGATTTTTTGTTTGCATATCATCAACTAGTCTTGCAAGAATTTTTGTATAGAGTTTTATACCATCTTCTTTACCTAGCAATTCTGCAAAAGTTTTGACTCTATGATATGAGATTCTCTCTATTGCCTTCGCATGATTGAAACCGTTGACAATAAATTTATCTGGATCCTCTGGTGATTTCTTTAATGGATTCATATGCACTAAAAGAAATTCTTGAGTTAATTTTCGAAGTTCTGGATATTTGTTAAGAAAATCAAATTCTTTGTCCCTTACAGGAAAGTCATAAAATCCATCTTTTTTCTCAACAGAATCAATTTCATTCTTCATCCTTTTAATTAAATGTTGAATATAATTATCTACTATCTCAGATTTGAATTCAGTGAGATTTTTCAAAATTAAATTCATAGTTCCAAATTGATTTTTAAAAAATTCAATTGGATTTTCTTCATATTCTGATTTTTCATTATAACATTTGTATGATTTTATTTCCATTTTTTTTTCACCTTATTTAGCTATAAACCTTACATCCCTTCTTTTCTAATTTCTGAAGAACACTTTCTTCACGTTCTTCTTGCCACCAATCTGGTTGAATCCAGAGGTGTTTTAATTTAGGTAGCTCAAGAAGAACTTCTGATATTGTTTGTAACTGCACCTGAGCTAAGTCTAGATGTGTTAAATTTTCTAATTTAGAAAAACTCTCTGGAAAACTCGATAACCAATTTTTTTGGAAATAAAACTTCTCTAGTTTATTTAAATTCCCAAAATTTTTTGGTAATCTACTAATCTCATTATAACCTAATTGTAATTCTTGTAGATTTGCAAGCTCGCTTAGGCTTTCTGGTATTTCCTTAAGCAAATTGTCTCTTAAATCAAGATAATAGAGATTAGTTAATTGCCCAATATTTTCTGGCAATGTTAATAATTCATTATCTGAAATGACTAGCTTTTGTAGATTTTTTAAATTACAAATATTATCAGGTAATGCTGTTAGTTTATTACTGTTAATCCACAATTCACGTAAATTGCTAAGTTTACCAATATTATCTGGAAGCTCTATTAGTTGATTTCCATCCAAATATAATTCCCGTAGATTTATCATATTACCAAAAGTTTCAGGGAGAGAGGTTAATTGATTAGAAGATAGTTTTAGAACTTCTAGTTTAGATAGATTTCCTATACTTTTGGGTAATGAAGTTAGTTTATTACTATGTAAAAATAATTGGTAAAGATTTTTCAAATTACCAAAACTTTCAGGTAGTTGAGTTAATTGATTTCTATGCAACCAAATAACTCCCAAGTTTTCCAAATTTCCAATACTATTTGGTAAAGAGGTTAGTTTATTACCAGTTAATCGTAAAGAATGAATTTCAGTTAAATTACCAATATTTTTTGGAAGTTCAGTTAATAGATTGCCATCCAAACAAAGATATATAACTTTAAGATTGCAAATACTTTCAGGCAATGATTTTAGATTATGATCATCTAATTGAATTCCTCTAAGATTGGTTAGCTTTCCAATACTATCAGGTAGAGAAGTAAGACACCCTCTTTCTAATAACAATTCTTTCATTGTAGTTAGATTGCCAATGCATTCAGGCAATTCTTCTAATGGACCAAATTCAACCCATAGTTGAACAATGTTTGGTAAATCACAGATACTATCTGGTAGTTTTGTTATATTTGTAAGAACACAGTAAATATATTGTAAATTTTTTAGCTTTCCAATTGATTCTGGAAGAGTAGTGAGTGGTGTACCGACACAATTAATTTTTTCCAACTTTGTTAATTTACTAATACTTTCTGGTAAAACTGTCATTTTGTTATATCTGATCCAAAGAAGTTCTAAATCTAATAGATCACAAATACATTTTGGTAATTCAGTTAATCCCTGTTTGAATAATCCGATACCTACTACTTTGTTATCCCTTACCTTAATACCTACAGTTTCTCTTTCGATTTCCTCAACAGTAGATAGTTGTTTACCTATTATTTTTTCAAGTTTTTTCAGAGCATTTGCATCTCTATCGATTACATCTATTTTATTGTATTTCACTTTTTTTTCATTTGACATTGCTATCTCTCCATATCATTTATCTGATTCAATTTTGTCCCAAAACTCCTTAGATGGATGATCTAAATTCCAATCAATATTTGTATCATGGATAATGCAATCACAAAAGTGATCTCCTTCTATAATTGTATGTTTCATTGTAAGAATGAAATTACCATTACTCCTAGCAACTGCAGCTTGAAAATCAACATAACAGCAAACCAGATATTTTACAATTTTATCAGGTAAATCTGCGATAGCATCAGCATAAAGACAATTATCCTTTCTAAAGAAAAATTTACCATTGATAACATCGCTAAGGAATCCATACACACCAATTGTAATTTCTTCTTTATCCTTCTCAAAAAATTCTTGAAAAGCTTCTAGAGAATCAAAGATTCTTCTGTTGGGAGATTGATTATCTACTACAAATCGTGTTACATAGTATTTATACAATTGAATTGCTTTTTCTCGATCTAATGTTTCAGTTAAAACTAATGCATTATAATACCTGGGAACTAATAAAGTTTGCAAATAAATCCTTTTAGTAATTTTTATTTCTTCATTTGATAATTCAGTTGTTTCTGATATCTGTAAAATTTGTATCATATAATTAATGTAATATCTAACAAGATCTGGAAAATTCCTTAGATTGTTAAAATCTGTTAACAAATCATTTACATCATAATTTCTACTACTCAAATAATCTTTTTTTACAAGCGATTTAAATTTCGACTTTAAATTATTGACATAATCTAAATATGAATTTGGCTTCTTTTCATTTACAATACTTAACAAATAGTTCAATCTCTTAAGCTGTGATTTTAATGCCAATTCAACTGATGGAATTTTATCTTCAAGCTCTAAAACTTTAGGTAGGTTCTTGCCATATTTCCTGAATTTTAATTCTTCATATTTCAATTCTAAAATCTCCATACTTATTAATCAAATCTAAATATTATCCCAAAATTCCTTTGGAGGGTGCTTCAAATTCCAATCCACTCGAGTATCATGAACAACTCTAGAACAGTATTGATCTCCCAATGCAATTGTATGTTCCATTGTCAAAACAATATGTTCATTTCTATAAGTTCTGGCAGTCTGATAATCGCCATAGCAACAAATGCAGTATTTAATTTCCTTATCAGGTAAATCCTTCAAAACATCAATCCATAAACAATTTTCATTTCGGAAGAGTAGCTTACCTTTAGATATCATACCATATGTCGCTACCCAATCTGAAGGACTATTGACATTTTTCTTTATTTTTTCAAAGCGATCTTCTAATGTAGTAAATTCATTCTCAGTAGAAACTTTATAGTAATCTAGAAATTTTGAAATATACTCTTTAAAGAGCCCAATTGCTTTATCTCTTCCAATCGTTTGTATTAAAACCTGTAAATAGTAATAATTAGGTATTAAGAAAGATCGCATATAGTTATTTTGTGTAACTTTATGTTTATCATTTAAATCTTTAATTTCACTTGAGAGGTTTAACAATTGAAAACTATAGTTCAAAATATTTCTTACAAGATTAGGATATTCTCTCAAGGATTCCCTTTCTTTCAGAATTTCTGATATGCCAGTATCATTGTCGTTAATGAATTCTCCTCTTGCTAATTTATCAAACTCAATTTCTAAATTTTTAATATATTCTAGCAAAATTGATTGATTATTCATGCTAATGAATTCTAATAAATAATCTAAACGTTTTATGCATGCGAAATTATTACGATTATTATTAGCCATATGCATTACATGTTCAAATAATTGAATTTCTATTTCTTTTTCTAATGCTTTTGGATTTATTTTACCTATTTTTATTACTTCCATTTTTTTACACCAAGACAATTTCTTTATATTTTAACTTTACAACCTTTTTTCTCTAATTGCTTTAAATTACTATCATCAAACTCTGACAACCAATGAACACTAATCAAGAGATTCTGTAAATTTGGCAATTCAATTACAAAACCAAATTTACGCGATGCATACTGTTCCATTTTAGGTATTGGACAACTAAGTAGAAGTTCAAGTTTGTCTAGAATTTGTGCATCTTTCTTCATCATATTGACATTATTATAACTACTTATTTCATCATTCAATTTAGAAACCTCATTTATTCGTCAATAAAAATCTGACAGCCTTTTTCTTGCAGACTTAACAAACTCTCAGGCAATTTTCTTATTTTGTTTCCATTCAAGAAAATATGTGTTAAGTTGGAAAGTGAACTAATTGATTCTGGCAGTGATGAAAATTTGTTATTACCTAAACATAATTTCTCAAGATTAACTAGACGATCTAAATTCTCTGGCAGTGTTTCTAAATTATTAAATTCTAGATTTACATACCTTAGATTTTCTAATTCACAGAAATTTTCAGGTAATTTTTTCAAATTGTTATTGTGTAAATGAAGTTCTTTTAAATTAGATAGATTACCAAAAGTATCTGGAAGAGTGATTAGTTTATTATGAAATACCCATAATAATTCAAGATTATTCAGTTTACCAATGGATTCTGGTAATTCACTTAATTGATTATCATTTACATATAATTCTTTGAGTTTGGATAAGTTACCAATCGAGTTTGGCAAGGATGTAATTTTATTATTCTGTGCATATATTATTTCAA
>JAEORM010000190.1 GCA_016840905.1 Candidatus Gerdarchaeota archaeon
GTGCAGTCATTTGTTCTGTTGTTCTGGAATATTTCAATGGTCCTGCATCTAGAACTCTTAGACCATCAATTTTACTTAAAATGCTTTTCAATTCTTCTTTTGCTTCACTTGAATCTGATGTTAGAAAAGCATCAACATTAAGTGCATCTGCTATATTGTTTAATTTAATAGCTGATATGGTTTTAAAACCACCAACTAATGAAACTTCTTTTGGAAGATTTGCTTGAATAAATTCACTAACAGAGTGATATTTTATACCATTTTGCTCTCTTTCTTGATCACAAAAAGCTAGTCCTGCTTCAAATTTTAATGGGACAATTACATCAACTAAAATAGTTCCTGGTTGAAAATGTGGTTTAATTTCTAATAAAGTTTCTTCGAGAAATTCTGGTGGGATAACTATGAAAATTAAATTACAATTTTTCACTACTTCATTATTTTGTTTACCAATAAATTTCTTTTCACCCACTATAGTATTTAATTCCTCAGCAATTGTTTCAGCCTTCTCAGAAGAACGTGAACCAATCATTACTTGATAACCTGCTTTTCCTAATTGTAGCGCGATACCTCTGCTTTGTTTTCCTGTTCCCGGTATCATGCCTATAATTCGATCACTCATTACTCAATCACTCTTAGTTTTAGCTGCGAATATTAATATAGTAAATCCGTCGCTAATGTTTTAAAACTATTGTAAAAATCATTTTTCAAGCTAGTTTTTGCAATATAAGAAGACTGAATATTTATAAATTATCGAAAAAAACGATTGACATAGTCTTAATAAAAACAATAATCTATAATTGGTTTAAGGAGATTTGAATTTAATGTCTCATTCCGCATCATCATTTGAAAATTATAAAATTAAACAAAGTATTGAACGTTTAGAACGAAAAAAATCATTCAATGGTGCAACATGTTTAGTAAGCCTCTATATGCCTTATGGCACATCTATTCCTGATGTTACTCAACAATTAGTTGATGAAAGAGGTACTGCTGCAAATATTAAAAGTAAACAAACTGGAAAAGCAGTTACAGCAGCGCTTTCAAGTCTTCTAAATCGTCTCAAACAAATAAGAGATTTACCAAAAAATGGTTTTGTTATGTTTTGTGGAATGACTGAATCTGGAAAGATAGAATATTTCCCAGTAACGCCTATAGAACCAATTATACGAAAGATGTATGTTTGTGATTCTCGTTTTCATACTGAATATTTGAGAGAACAGCTTGAAGAGAAAGAACAATTTGGTTTAATGGTTATTGATAGAGGTTCAGCTGCTTATGCTCTTTTACGTGGAAATCATTTAAACTTCCTAAGAAATATGACTTCATTTGTTCCAGGTAAACATGGGAAAGGTGGGCAATCACAAAGAAGAATTCAACGTGGAACTGAGATTCTCGCTCAAGAACATCTTAAAAAGGCAGGTGAAGTTGCCAATGAATTATTTGTCGATGTTCCAGATTTAAAAGGCATTATCATTGGTGGACCCTCAATGGCAAAAGATAATTTCGTAAGATCAGATTATTTGGATTATCGTATCCGCGATAAGATAATTGGTACGGTAGATACAGGTTATACAGGAGAACAAGGTATCCGAGAACTTATGGAAAAGTCAACTGATTTATTAAAAGATGTTCGATATTTAGAAGAAAAGAAATTAGTTCAATTATTCCTTCAAGAATTAGGAAAAGATACTGGATTAGTTGCTTATGGACAGAAAGAGGTCCTTAAAGCACTTGAGCAAGGAGCTGTAAAAACACTTCTTTTAAGTGAAGAATTGGATGTAATTCAAGTAAAAGTCGTTTGTTCACAGTGTAATTATACAAGGAATGAAGCAATAAAAGCTAAAGAATTTGTTGAATGGGAAGAAGATTTGCTTAAAGCTACTTGCCCTGAATGTGGTCAAACAAAATTATCAGTAGAAGAAACCGAAGATTTTGTAGAAAAATTAGGAAAACAAGTATTAGAAACAGGTGCAGATATAGAAATCATCAGTACGGATACCGAAGAAGGAATGATCCTCTACAAATCCTTTGGTGGACTTGTTGCACTTTTGCGTTATTCAATTCGAGAAATGTGAAAGAAGTGATTACTAATACTTCTTTCTATATTTTGGTTTATAAGCTGGTTTATATCCTTCAGGTGGTTTGGTAAACTCATGGGGTATTTTATCTGGGGTAGGAATTTCATCAGCGTTCTCAATTTTCAATAATTCACCATATTTACCAATATTTAACCTTAGTTCATCCCGAACAACTTTAATAAACCCATTTTTTACTTCCCCAATATCCCCATCTTTTAACAATTCAATGAATTGATCCCACAAAGTCAAGTAAATTCTCCCTGTGTCATCTCCAACTTCCACTTCTGATAAATTTAATTTTTTACCATTTTGTGAAGAAATTTCTCTAATCTCACCTTTCTTGATCACACGAAATCTTATATCTACATTTCTCATATCTGCTTTTAATTGATTAATTTTCATTTTATCACCTTGATTTTTCGTAAAATTATTACTTCTAAATATTATGTTCATTATTTTGATTTAATACTATTTATAATAACAAAATTGCTTCATTTTTAATATGTTGAAATATGTTTGTATGTCTTTATATTTGGGTAAAAAAGAAAAAATAGATACTAATTAGTATCTTTCTTATTTTTATGATTTCTTTCTTTTTTCTTCCTTGGTCTTTTCTTGATAGCTTTGAGATTGTCCTTTAGATATTCCTCATATTTTTCATCAACCTTTTCTTCTAAAGTTTTTTCAATACA
>JAEORM010000191.1 GCA_016840905.1 Candidatus Gerdarchaeota archaeon
AATATAATGTCCCATAGATATAGGTGAAAATACGACCATTCCCTGCTCCATTAATTCAGAGGCCACTTCATTTGCTATTCTAAATGATAGTAATGGGTTAAATGTGTATGGAATGGTTAAATAAGCAATTTCTTTTTCCATAATTTATTAGTTTTGATATATTTCTACTCCGTCAGTTTTTCTTCTTGCATCACTTCCTGTTTTAGTTGGCAATTGCCAACCCTTCTTTTTTACAGCTATTTTATTAAAATCTTCCCAAACTTTATCGTCTAAGAATTGACAATGCATTGTCCCTTTTTTATATACCTTTATTTTAAAGAAATTCCACTCATACCACTTTCCCCATTCTTTTCTATCATATCTTTTACCAAAACAGTTAGGCGATGGTTTATTTTCAAGGTAATAATCAACTAGCTTTGTTAATTCTTCTTCTTTAATCCAGTTAATATCAATACATTTTCTTCTAATCCAAGCTTCTTTATTCGTTTCACTTATACTTTTTAGTTGACCGTGAATCCAATTACACACATCTAATCTAACGCCTGTTTCCTCACTTGCTTTTGTGTAAAAATTAACAGCATCTTCATTCTCAATTTCTTTTGCTTCAAAAAAATCTCTTAATGAAACCATATCGTCATAATTTTTACCTGATATAACACATAAAGCTTTTGTTAAATCATCCATTTCATTTGAGTGTCTACCATATTCAATAGATGGTTCACCGCTGTACCCCATTCTAAGGCCACAATAAGGGGCTATAAATTTCTTGCCTACAAAATACATTGAGTTGGTTTTCCAACCCTCCACGCCTTCTCTATTTTCTTTATGATGTTTTGTTAGCCAGTCAAACCTATCCTCAATTACCTCTAACATTCTATCTTGATGTGTACCAAATATCATTTCAATCATAGCGTACACGTTTTTCATTGTAAAAGGCTTATCTGTTGACATTTCAACAAATTTATTAACTTTATCTCTAGCGGATTGAGTTAGATATTTGTCCATTTTCATTTCTTTAAAAACAGACTTCCATGCTGATTTTTGCAATTGTTTTTTATAAACATCTCTAGTTATTTGAGAATAGTTGTCACCTCTATACTCAATGGCAGAAAATTTTACATTAAATTCACCACCTAAAGGAGAAATAACGTTATTTATTTCATCTGCTGTATCCATTATACTGTCAAACATTTTTACTCCTTGAATATACCTACCTACAATATCTCTTATTTTGGAATAAGACATCACTCCACTACCACCATAAACCTCCTCTTCTTCTTCATTCGAAAACAGATAATCTTCAAACTCGTTATCACCTGTTTTTTCTTTATGAAGGGTAACTAATCCTATTTCAACATCTGTTTTTCTATCTGCATTTGAAAATAAATTGCCTAAATTTTTAACAGATCCAAATTTATCAACTGTTCTTTTAAATTCAAACCTAACACCTCTTTCAAATTTATTATATGTTTCATAATTTATAAAACTTACAATCGTACATCCTTCTGGGCATATTCCCCACATATGAAGTATATGTTCTGCTGCTTTATCAAATGGGGGGTTAGCTATTATGTAGTCTACATGACTTATTTCATCGCTAACAACATCTAAAAAGTTTGGTTTAATGAATCTATCTGCCTTTTCCTTGCTTATTGCAGACAATTCCTCATCCAACTCACATGTTAGTATTTCTTTAGGGAAATGCTGTCTTATTTGGTCTATTAATTGACCGTTACCGCCATGAGGCTCTAAAACAACCTTATCAAATAAATCTAAATTTTGTAATAGAAATTTTCCTGCGCTTTCAGGAGTTGGATAGAAATTTTTGTTCTTAAATATTGACATGACGAAATTGTTTATTGTTTGATGCAAACATAGGCTAAATGTTTTAATTTTTCAACCTATGTTTGTTATTTGGAATGTTTCTTAATTAATTCCCGTTTTACCTATACCGCCCCTGTCTGAATTTCCTAAATGCTCAACTTCTTTGAATCTGTATTTGGTGAAGATAAAAGATAGTTTAGTCCACCAATTAGCGTTCATTTTAGGCTGAAATCTGAACTGAAACACTCTATCATTAGCTTTTATAATACATTGCTTATCTGCTTTTACAATAGCCCTCCAATAGTCGCTATCTCCTTTGTAAGTGTCATCCATCACAGCCATGCTGTTAAGTAGTGTGATTGAATAGTTTTTATATGTGGAACTTCTTGGCAAGACTATTGCTTCAATTCCTTTTGGCATATCAAAAGCATACTCTAAATTTATTACTGTTGATTGACCTGGCTTTAAAAAAATATCTTTTGGAACTCTTAAATCAATCCAATTACCATCAACTAGTTCTTTAATTGGATCAACGTTCTTTGACTTTTTGTACTTAACTGTTTTCATATCATTTAATTAAATTTTATTTTCATATCAAATCTTTAAAATTTCACTGTGTAACATATTGATTATCAATTAGGTTAATATATAAAGTAGTTAGC
>JAEORM010000192.1 GCA_016840905.1 Candidatus Gerdarchaeota archaeon
AAAAGTCAAGGAGAAGATTAGATTTTAATCTCTAAAACAACTAGTGGAATTATTTCTTCTTTGCAACCCTTTGTTATTGATTCTTATTGCTTTCTAAGAAGAATTTCAATAGAAAACGGAATTTTTGGAATTCTATAAATCACTGGAAACGGCAAATAATATCTTTCATCAATGATTTTCAGCCTGTTTCTTTCAATAATATCCTTCAACTCCTTTTTCCTCAAAACAGAAATATGAGTCTTGTCTCTATCCATGAAACCAAAATATTTTCTAGGCCATTCATTAAGAGGCGTTGACACTATCAAATAACCACCTTTTTTAAGATGCCTAACAATTTTTTCGAAGTTTTTTTCGAAATCTTTTGTATGCTCGAGAACATCAACAGCAGTAATACAATCAAACTCTTCTTCAGGATATGGAAGCGGATCTTCCAAAGAAAGAATCCTCAAACTAGCTTCTGGTATAACCTTCTTAGCACGTTCAGTAGCAAATTCGGATATATCAAAACCATACAAACCACCAAAAACTGAAGAAAGCTCTTTCAAGAGAAAACCAAAAGCACATCCAACATCCAACATATTACTACCACAGATGTTATGTTTCCTTACAAAATGAATTATTCCTTCAAAAAGCTTAGAAGGATTCAATTTCTCATAATTTAAGTAATTTGATTTACTAAATCCGTAAAAATAACTTCTGTCGAACTTTTCAGTCATAGCAGACTGATACATCATAAGGAACTTAAAAACATACCCACATTCCTTAATGGATTTTTTCTGAAGTTTTCTATAAATACTCGTAGTTATCTTCTGAGCCAAGAGCGCCTTAGTCACAGCATAGCAGGGACATTCTATACATTATAGAAAAGGATAAGAGCCAAACTAGTATAGAAAAAAGAAAGAATTGCGGGCGATATCTGCATACATAACTTGTTCAAACTCGGCTCTCGGCACTTTCATTGTGTTTTTTTTAGGAAGTGGCATCATTTATGCACAAAAGAGTAATAAACCATAATCTTAATTTGAATCTTCATTTAAAAGAATGAAATATTTGTGGAGATGACCCAGAAATTATAATAAATAGAAGACTTGCAATTGACAGAATTCGAATATTATTAAAAACAATTAGATTTAATAGTTGGGCAAGTTGGCTGTTTATTTTTTTGATGGGCAGTACTTTATTTACTTTGCCAATATTAAATACATTTTTTATTTCAATTTCTTTTTGTGCAATTACTGCTTCTGGTTTTGTTATAAATCAATATTTTGATAAGAAAACGGACAGGCTAAATCCTAGAAAGAAAAATCTACCTATAGCATCTGGAAAAATATCTTACAGAAAAACTTTGATTTTGTTTTTTAGTTTAATAAGTCTGAGTTTTGCTATTCCATTTTTGGTAGATATGAGTATTTTACCCTTCTTATTGATGTATTTTACACTCGGACTAGCCTATTCAGCAAATCCTTTTAAGCTAAAAAAGCGACCAATTATTGATCTTTTGGTCGCAGGCGCTTGCTTTGGAGTTTTGCCTTTCTTGATAGGGATGCAAGTTGTTTATCCATTAACAATGGATTTCTCTAATTTGGTAATAGTACGGAGATATCTTGATGCTGCTTTATGTGCACTTCCGATTTTTCTTTTTCAGGTTTCAGGCCACTTATATCAAGCGATCGGAGATTATGAATCCGACAAAGAAAGTGGAATCACTACTTTTGTAGTAAAATATGGTAAAGAAAAATCTGCAAAAATTGGTGCAACTTTTTTTATCTTTGCTGCAATAATCCCATTATTCTATGGCTCTTTAGGCCTTCCGATTATGCCAGAGTTTACTTCTTGGTATTTACTGATCTTCTTAATTTTTCTTCCAGCAACAATCTATTTCTTAAACTTACTCATAAATCCGAAAAAAAGTAATTTAGAAAAAATATCCAGAATTCCTTTTAATTTTACTCCATTTTTGTTGATAATAATGTATTTTTGTATATTCATATTAAGAACAATAATAAAATAACAAATATTGATAAAAAATTAAGTCAATATGAATCCAAAATGTTCTATAGAAGACTCCGTGTCTCTTAAAGTCAGCTTAGAATTGTTTTTCTAATCCTTCCAGAATTTTGTTTTAGTAACCCCTTGAAGAACTTCCGCTGGTCAAGACCACAGACTATGGCTTGAAATATGGTGAAAAATAAATACATAAAGAGTGTATGTCCAGTTTGTAAGAACTCAGGCTCTCTACAAATATTTCTTAACGATTGGAATCAGTCAGATATGCAAGAGTCAGACACTATAGCCATATAGACAAAGAGTCTAAGAACCCCAAATTCACCTACTACAAGATAGTAGACCTAGATGCGTTGAAAACTTTGCTGAATGGTCAACTATGTCAAGATAAACAATCAAACAACATTTACTAAAACTAAAAGACTCTTACTCTAATTTCTTAGTGGAGCCTCGGGCGGGCTTTGATCCCGCGACCATTACCTTACCAAGAAGCAAGATCTATGGAGACAACAAAGTTTCCATTGACCTACAAGATCAAAAGCTGGATCTAAACACAGGTGAATACAAACAATATTTGCTTAAGAAGTTTAGAAGTAGACACTATGCTCTGATGATTTGGAATCACAGTATCAAATATGCTAATTGCTTAGAAAATCCTAGTGAAATAGAAAAGTTGCCTGTTAGCATTAGGGCAAATATCCTGAAGGCTATGGCTAACTTAGCCAAGTTTCTAGGTGCCTATGGAGAGTATCAGAGTAGGCTTAAGAACAGTGGTGTTAAATGGCTTTCAACTGATGATGCTTTCAACTCTTTCCTACGAATAACCAACAATAATCATTCTAGCTTGGGTGACTGGTACAGGGCAGTTCAGAAAGTTCTCAGAGATAATGAGAAACTATTTCTGAAATATGCATTAGTTACAGGCATACGCAAAAATGAAGCTGTGAAATCATTTAACTTAATCATTGACTTGGCTAAAGCTGGGGAACTAAAGAGCTATTACAATTCTGATTTAGGTATTTTAGAGCACTATAGACAAAAAGATGGCAACGGGAATTTTATGTTTCTTAAGTCAACAAAGAAGCTGTACATCTCAATTGTTTCTAAGATTCTAATTGATGAAATAACCAGAAGTAACAAAGTATCTTATTCAGCTATTAGAAAAAGAACAGCTAGAGCCAGACTCAACATACGCATTAAGGAGTTGAGAAGCTATTTTGCTACTTTTCTGCGTCAACATGGAATCTTAGCTGAATACATTGATTTGTTGCAGGGTAGAATTCTCAAGTCAGTGTTTGCTAGACATTATCTCAAGATTGAGAATCTTAAACAGCTAATGGAGCAAGTACTAGCTTTAGCAAAAGTTATGGAGACTACACTACTATCCTGATTATCTCATTTCTACGTAAAGAATAGGATAAAATTGGCAACCCAGGTCCTATCTCAATAATTGATCTGGCGTCTGGGCTGATGCCTTAGTCCAATAATAAGAATATAGCATCTTTGACCAATCAATGGCTGAATCTCTGATAGACTTAAATCCTCGGTAATCAAGCTTATTTGAATTATCTAGGAATGCCAAAGCAGAAATCTCATTTTCTGATAGACATAAAAAGACATTGACTTCATCTAAGAATCTAACATCAAGCTTTCCAGTTTTACTTGCTTTTTCAAAAACAGGATTATCCACCAACTTCCTCATATTATCAGTAGGCAAGAACTTCTTTGGAAGCAATAGTCTAAACTCAACTCCCCTTTTCAATGCTTCAACCAAGTATGGAATTGTACTGGCTAAAACCTGATCAGAGATAATCCAGACAAACTCTTCAGATGTAGCAATCATGCGCTCAATATTGTTGAACATTATCATTACATCATCAACAAGCTTAAACTCTTCAAGTATTCCCAAACAATCCCTGAATTGTTTAGGCAACTTAGATAAATTATGAAACAGAAAATAGGAACTATTTTCATAAAGAGCATGAAAACCTGATAGCAAATTAAAAGCTGCTTCACCATAAGATGTGAGACTGAAGGTCCCATCAACATTTTTTGCTATAAGCTTTGCATTACTTAACCTAGAAATATTTCTTGAGGTTTCCTGAACAGTGAAATCAAGCTTTTTAGATATATGGGACAACTTCATTGATTTCTTTCTCAGAAGCTTCAAAATATTTAAGCGGTCAACACTTGAGAATTCAAAAAGTAAACTGCTAAAATCACCCATTTTAACACCACAGGTTTCAGGTCACTAGTTTCATAATTAATTGTGATATTTCATATTTGTTATTGAGGTTACTTTATCATTTTTTATCTCCATTACGGTTAATAGTGATCTACTATGGGAAAAAGAATTCAAGAACATTCATTTTCAATAGAAATGAATTCTAAAGAGTCTGTGAGAAGCATATCTTTTCATTCTAAGGAAAACGGTCACATCTTCTTTGAGGGATTCTTGGGAAAACTCAGAAATGTTTCACTGGTTGAGGGTGTGATGCTTGAGATAGAGGGAAGTAATGGAATTCTAAAGCTTGATGTTACTCAACAAGAGTTTGAGTATTTTCTACTTTCAAAAAAGACAAATAGTAATGGAGGTGAAGCAAATTGAACCGTCAAAGAATTAGAGCTGGTCTTATACTGCTGATGTTTTCACTATTTCCTTTCATCTACTATTATTTCTCTCCTTACTTGATAATAATGGGAGCTGCAGAAGGCATTATAGCAGGTAGCTTCATTGCCTTTGCTTTGATGTTTTTCACCTCATTATTTGTAGGGAGAGCTTTCTGTGGTTGGATCTGTCCAGCAGGAGCAACACAAGAATTATGCATGAAAATCAGAAATAAACCCTTTAGCAATGGCAAGAAAAATTGGATAAAATATGCAATTTGGGTACCTTGGGTAATGATCATAGTGCTTATGTTTGTTCAGGCTGGAGGAATAGTAGCTGTTGATCCGCTATACCAGACTTACTTTGGCTTATCAATGACTGGTTTTGAATCTTTGGTGCTGTTTATTGTGATTGCTGGACTAATTGCTGGACTAGCTCTTGCAGCAGGAAGAAGAGCCTCTTGCCATACCATATGCTGGATGGCTCCCTTCATGATAATTGGGAGAAAAATACGAAATGCTGCAAACTGGAAAGCACTCCAACTGGTATCAAATAAAAGTGAATGCATAAACTGCAAGTTATGCACGAAAAATTGCCCAATGAGCTTAGACGTCAATGAAATGGTTCAAAATGAAAGGATGGAAAATTCGGAGTGCATTCTATGTGGATCATGTGTTGACAATTGCCCCAAGAAGGCAATCAATTTTTCTTTCAGCAAAAGAGAGTGAGGAGGAACAACAGCAATCCAGAAAATAACTTTTGAC
>JAEORM010000193.1 GCA_016840905.1 Candidatus Gerdarchaeota archaeon
ATTTGCTAAGAGTGTATTTGGAACACTACCATATTCAATAAAAACTCCTTCAACATGAATATCCTTTTCTTCTCCTTCTTCTTTGTAAGTGACTGACGTGACATACTCATCACCAGAGATTTTTGTTACCCTACTATTGAAGTGAATATCAACATTATCTCTACCTTTCAATCGTGCTTCATAAATAGCATCTGCTTCTAATTCTTTCTTTGTGCATAAAAGGTAAACCTTAGATGAGATGTTTGCTAAATAAAGTGCTGATTTTACTGCCCCATTTCCATACCCTAAAACAGCAGTAGGTTTATTTTGATAAAGAGCACCATCGCAAACACTACAATAGGAAACCCCTTTAGCATAATATTCTTCTTCGCCTTCTATTCGCATCTTGCGATGACGGGCACCCATAGCTAATATAACAACTTGAGCATTAAATGTCTCATCTTCATCTGTTTTTACAATAAACGTATTATCATCTTTCTCTATTGAAACAACATTAGAATAAGCTAGTTTTGCGCCATTAGCTTTTGTTTGAATTTCCATTTCTTCCATTAGTTCTAATCCTTGAATGCCTTTTTTATAACCAGGATAGTTTTCTATCAATCCAAGTTTGGCTACTTGAGATTCATATGGATTGCCTACAATTAATGTTGATATGCCTGCTCTTGCGGTATAGATTGCTGCTGTTAATCCTGCTGGTCCTGCGCCAATAACAATTACTTGATATTCCTGTTCTTGTAACATAATCCTTTCACCTATTTTTTAATAGAGATTATTCATATGATTCTATCAATTTAGATTATATTAAATAATTATGGTTTAACAATATAGCTTTTCTTTAAAAGAAAACATTATTCTATAAAGTCTATTAAGCAGAAAAGATTTTAGTTATTTTTCCTATTCCTTTGGTTCGTCCTTCTCTGAAAATTATTTGCCTTCCCTCTATAAGATATTCAGGACTATATAAAAATTGGAATTTTACTAACGCTTTATCTCCGGTTCTTATGATTTCTTTATCCATATCTATGATTTTTGCTGTTTGTCTTATAGTTCCACAATGAACAACTGCCTGATAATTTTTCTGAATAGTAGTTGAGTGATAAAGAACTAGTATTTCTGCTTCAAATAGATGAGAAACCTTAGGCTCTATATGTTCATCTAAAAGTACCATTCCTTTCCGTATAGAAGATCTTTGAATGCGTCTTATAGCAAATGTTGCAGTTTGTCCAGCAACAATCCTTCGAACTGGTACACGTTTATTTTGAATGCTAACTATTTTCACCTTTTTGAATTGGCCCAATTCATCTGGTCCAAGTTGTAATGTATCATCAATTGAAACGGAGCCACTAATTAAAGTACCTGCTACAACTGTACCTACGCCAGTAACAGCATAGGTTTCATCAATATGGAATTCTACAGGTTTTTCCAATTGATCTTCCCAATTTCTATTTGCAGGTAATAAATTCAAGAATTTCTTTAAGAGATCTAAATTTTCTCCAGTTACATTTGAAATTAGAAAAATTGGTGCTATTCGTCTCGAGGTAAGATTTTTTGTGCTAACTATAACATCATCATCTGTTCTAATAATGATTGGTATTTTATTTGAACCTGGAATCTTGAGTAATTTTGTTATATCATCTATAGTTTGTTTTAAAACGTGGTTGGGACAAATATCTATTTTAGTAATTATTACTATTATAGGAACTTTTAAAGCTAAAGCAATTCCAAGGTGCTCTTTAGTCATCCCAACTACTCCCATATTTCCTCCAATAATTAAGAGAACATAGTCAGGTATATGACCTGTTAGACCAAAAAGAGTTGTTTTTAGATATTTCTCATGACCACCAAGATCTATAAATGTTAGAATTTTTGAACTTGCTTCTATAACCTTCGCCCAAGAATGTCGATCTAATTTATCTCTGTTAATATAATTTCCCTTACTATCCAAACCAATGATTTGCTGGCTGATACTTGATGTTCTACCAGTTTCGAGTTCATGTTTGTGTCGAAAAACATTTACTCGAGCAAGACCTCTACCATCATCAAGATTACCTTGAGTAAGTACACCAATCAAAGTACTTTTGCCGCTATCAACATTCCCAGCAACTGCTATTCTAATCTCTAAAAACTCTTCTTCAGCTAATTTCCTAACTAAGACTTCTGCTACTTTACCAGATTCACCATCACGTTTTCTTAAAATAGTGATATCAGCTTTTAAACTCTGAGCCATTTTTTCTAAAGTCTTAATTGAGCTCTCAAGCTCTTCTTCAGAAACTCCTTTCGGATAACCACTCTCTTCTATTCCCAATTCATAAATTGCCTCCCCTTGCCCTTCTTGTAATCTAAATTTCATTTGGGATACTAAATGTTCAAATCTAGTGACTGTAGGATCTATTATCTTTAATTTATATTCCACATTGCCTTCTTCAGATTCATTGTTTTGTTTTTTCTTTTTTTTATTATTACTATTATTAACTTCTGAAGGCATTTATTGCAACCTTTTCCTATTTATTAGGTATAATAATAAAACAGCATTGATTTTTATTAAAAATAACAATCGATTTGATAAAAAAATGATTTGATATCATTAGCTGTTTTTATTCTTTAATGTTAATTTTAACGTCTTGTTTTGTTAGTTTTCTAACATTTCTTTGTGTTTCAGCTGCAAGATTGACAATTTCAGCATTAAGTGATTCTAAAAGATCTTCCAAATCTTTGATTCTACGACGAGCTCTATCTTTATTTTTCTCAATTGTATCTTGTTTGTGTTGGAATTCTTCTATTTGCTCTTTTAATCCTACTTCTTGAACTCTGATTTCAATCTTTGTTCTGGATTCTACTAAATCAAGTAACTCTTTATGGATTCCCATTAGTGAACCACCTATTATATCTTCACCAATTTGGGTAGCTTTATTGTTCATTGATGACTTCAATTTTAGCTTATCATCTTTAACAGCATCGATTAAAATTTCCATTAAATCCTTAAGTTTATTGTAACCAATTTCTAATTCTTCCAAAGCTTTCACAGGTTCATCCCTAAGAAGATTTGCAAAGTCAACTAGATGAAGTGGGATCATTACTTTGCCATCTTGTCCTCTGGCGAGCAATTTTCTCAAAGGCTTATCCAAGCCACTTAATTCATATTTTAGCTTATTTCCTATACTATTTATTTCCTTTTCAATAGTATCAAGCTCTTGAAGGATTGATTGAGATTTCAAACTTATTGCACTACTATTCAACTCTTCGAGTTCTTTTTCAATAGCTTCTATACCATTATTTTCATTTTTTATTTCATCTTTAAGATTCTCTCGTTCCTTTACTTTATCAATTATAGATGAAATATCATCAGAGGTCTGATCAACCTCTTTAAGTAAAACTGATTTATCATCCAAAAATACTTTAAAGTCTTGATAGTTTTTCTGTAAGCGCGTTAAAGCTCTATTTAAAATAAAAACTCTTGTTCTATATTTTTTCTTAAGATTAGGTATGAATCGTTGACCCACAGTTAGTACTCTTTGTAAAAATTTCTCAAGTGATTTTATCAATTCTTCAGCTGTTTTGTATGTAACCTTCTCTGGAACCTGAAATTCATCAACCATTTCAGTCATTTTTTCATAGATATTCTGTGAAGATCTAGACTCAGCATCAACAGTATCATTAACTTCAAAATCTTTAGCAGCTATTTTCAATTCTTCAAGATTAGAGGTAAAAATATCAAACCATTTTTTAATTTCAATTCTAATTTTTTTTACACTATTGTCAGTTTCTTCTTCAAACCATGCTTTCATTTTGCTAAGTGAAATCAATGTAAACATCCCATAAAATTTATCTTAAAATTTATTTTTGGTTCTTTTTCAACTTTATATGTTGTATATTTACGCTATTTTATTTATCTTTCCTAATATATGACTCATGTAGTAATTGGTACTTTAAATTTAATTTTTTCATCTTCTAATTTAAATACTTCTAATAAAAATAAAAGGACTATAGAAAAAATATATAAGTTCATTTTAATGTGAATCCTAAGCTAGGATTACATTTAATTAATTAAAAAACCAATGTATTTTGGTACTAGCAATTATTAGGTCTGATAATTATGCCTACAAAAGAAGTTGATAAAAGTAATTTAAAAGAATCTGTTGAAGCAATTAAGAAAAAGTTCGGAATTGTTGGTCGAACAAATGAATTAATGAAAGCTCTTGCTGCAAAAGCTGCTAAAAGACATATTTTGTTGGAAGGTCCAGTTGGTGTAGGAAAAACAGCTATGGCTCATTCATTAGCAGCATATCTTAATACCGAATTTGTACGATTTGATGGTGACGAGCGATACCATCCTGATAAGCTTGTAGGCCATTTTGATCCTCCAGTAGTTCTTGAGAAAGGGTATTCCTTTGAATCCTTTGTATCGGGACCATTAATTAGAGCTATGCAAGAAGGAGCAATTCTTTTTGCTAATGAAATAAATCGTTGTCCTGAATCAACTCAAAACGTTTTATTGTCAGCTATGGATGAAGGTCGTATAGTTATTCCTAAATTGGGGGAAGTAAATGCTAAAGAAGGATTTTTCATTATTGCTACACAAAATCCTGTTGAGTTCATTGCTACAACACCACTTGGTGAAGCAATAAAAGATCGATTTGTTTGGATTCGCTTAGATTATCAAACTGAAGAAGAAGAAAAGCAAATTGTTGCAGCTAATGTAAAAGATGCTCCTAAAGATATAATAGAATATTCTGTTTTAATTGTTCGAGAAACCCGTAGCAATGTAAAATTACGTCGTGGGGCAAGTATAAGAGGTGCAATTGATCTAGCTTCAATTATCAATGAATTCGATGAACGAACAATTAATACTTGGATTGATATTAGTATAATGGCTTTAGCAACAAAAATTGAGCTAGAAGATGGTGTCGAAGAAAAAATCGAAATAGTCATCGAGGAACTTGTGAGAAAAGTTATTGGGAAGTTTTTTCGGGCCTAGCGAGATAGAAATGCCTCGAGGGCCAGGACAAATTCCACCACAATTTGGTAGGATGACTCCGGAAAAACTTGTTCAAGCTGAAATTGTTTCTGGTACACGTAACTCTCGAGAATACAATCAAATGACCAAGGGAATGTCTTTTCCTCAAATTAAAAAAATGACCGAATTAGCTATTGAATATGATAATATGGATGCACTCAAAGGAATTGCTAAGAGTAATCAATATGCTGTAGCAGAGGCTTTACAATCAAATGAAGGCGTAAGAATGATTGAACGGCGAGCTACAAGAGGTGAAGGTAGTGCTCCTGAATTATTCTTTATGCTTAGAAGTAATTTAAATCCAAATTATAAGCAAATCTATCGTCGATTAGCAAGAATATCTGTTCTAAAATCCTCATATCGAGTTGTTGGGAGAGGTCTTAAAGGAGATATGCAAATTCGAACTGAATATGAACCTGGTATGAGCGATTTTGATATGGATGAATTAATAGAAAAATATCTTTTAAATCGTTATATACAATACGAAGATATTGTTGCTATAGAACGTCGAAGTAGAGAAAATATTGGAGTACTAATGTTCGATACTTCAGGATCCCTATATGGAGAGAAATTTAGAAATGCTGCTATGGCTGTAGCAATTTTATCGTATCATTTAGCAAAAGAAAAGTATGCGGTAATTTTATTCAACACTCAAGCAACAGTAATCAAACATATGGATGAAAAGGTAAAGATAGATGATCTAATAGATCGTGTTTTAGAAAGTGAATCTGCAGGTTATACTAATATTTATGATGCGTTAAAAAAGGGATTGGGCGAGTTAAACAAAGAAAAACAAACAGAAAAATTCGGTGTTGTAATATCTGATGGGTGTTTTAATAGAGGTGATGACCCAAGATTATTAGCTAAGAATTATTTTAATTTACATGTTTTAGGATTACCTACAGAAAAGGAATGGGGTGAATTGGTTTGTAGAGATTTAGCTAGAATGGGAAAAGGACGATATATGGCAGTAAAAAGTATGAACCAAATACCACGAATTTTGATGAAAGTTTTACGTAAGAAGTAAAATTAATTTATTTTGTCAAAAGAATAAAAAATGTTCGTGAAGAAGAAAAGAAGAAGTATTGAAATTATAAATTGAACATAGAACTATAATCTTCTTCTTCATCATCTTTTTGGGGTTTCTTCTTTCGCGCATAAGCAGTGATTAATTCGGGATGATTTTCTTGGACATGGGCTCGCCAATCTTTAATCATTCTTCCACAATAACCACAAATGCTAAGTGCTTCTTTTTCCTCTCTCTTAGCCAAATATTCTGCATATTTGGGATGTTTTCTTTTCATATGTTCATCGACATCATCAACTAAACATTGGCAAATTTTACAGAATTTTAAACCCTGTCTTTTATTTTGGATTATGGTAGATTTTGCGCACAAATTGAAATCCTCAGCAACATTTTGCAAATAAGCTTTCTTATTTAAGTTTATTTAAAGAAGTAAAACGCTACAACTTTTGTTTTACATTAAAAGAGAGACAGTCATCACTTAAAAATCTTGCCCGTGTGTTAGCATTTTTGATTGTATGTTGAACATTTGTATTTATTTGCGGCTATTTTCTGTCATTATGTAAAATATTCTTATTACGTAATATCTAATTATTACCATTTTTATTAAAAAATGGTCATAAATTAATCATTTTTTTAATTTTTTTTGGTAATATTTTTATTAAATTAAAAAAAATCCTACCAAAACATTCATTATAAAAATTAATTTTATTTAGAAAGAAGTAAAGGTGAAGAATAACCTTTTTTAAGTTGTAAGTTAAGAAAAGATTAAAATTCCATCGTTGAAAACATAAAATTGTTTAATATAGGAGTTTCCTGAAACTAATGACTATTAGAATAGCCTGGGGATTAACAGGCGCTGGCTGTTGGTTGCCAGAAAGCTATGAAATTTTGGGTCGTCTCTTAAGGAATCCAAAAATCGAACTTGATTTATTTTATAGTGAAGCTGGTAGAGAAGTTTCACAGTGTTATGGTGTATTTAATACTCCAGTTCCGCAAAAAAGTCCATTCATTGATAGAGGTCGTGAAATCCCCAATTTTAATCAAGACATATTTAAAACTAATTTTGTTAAAAAATACCAATGGTTGGGTGTTAATGAAAAGGATACCTCAATAACTGAATATTTCGAAAATATCGATCAAAGAAGCAAAGATGAAGATGAGGACGAGGATTTTGATTTTGATGAAATATTTAATGATGTTATCTTTGAAATAGATGAAGGAGCTAGTTATCCATCTAGTGCAACAGCTTCAATTGGTAAATACGATTATGTTGTAATTAGTCCCGCTACAGGGAATACCATAGCTAAATTAGTTGCTGGAATTGCTGATAATTTGATCACTAATTTAGCCATCATGGCTAACAAAAGTAGAAAAACTCAGGTGTTAATTACTCCTACTGATTTCAAAGTTGGTGAAGTAAAAAGCTATTTACCTATACTCTTACATCCTGATACGTGTAGAAAATGTGCTGAATGCTCTGCTCTTTGGGCATGCAAACCTGGAGCTATCAGGAGGAAAAGGGGAAAAGTAAAATTAAATCGTTTAAAATGCATTGGTTGTTTGGATTGTGTAAAATTCTGTCGATATACAGTGATAACCTTCCTTGAAGAAACCACCATTACAGTTCAAGAACGTGAAGCTAATGCAGTTGCTAATTTAGCGAAACAAGATGGCTATAAACTCTTTCCTACTCCTGAAGAGCTTTATGAACATTTGATGAATAACGTTAAGTAAAGTTTTTACAAAAAGAAAACATTTGATTTCATAAGGCAATTTTATATTTATTTCTAGCTGAGCGTGTTATTTTATGAAAGAAGCTTACAATACTGAAAAAAAGAATATATTATTAATAACTGGTCATTCTGCAGAAAATTTAGTTAGAAAATATGCCCCTAAAAATACAGCTATTTTAGTGATGCCGGTAGATGTTGCCGCTTTTATCACTAAAAGTATTATTCTAGAAAATATCTCTAAAGAAACAGCTAAAAAATATGATTTAATAATGGTACCTGGTTTAGTGCAGGATGATTTATCCGAGTTGGAAGAAATACTTGGTGTTCCAGTTGTAAAAGGACCAAAATATGCTAGTGATATAAAAATCGCTCTAACGGAAATAGATCCATTTTCATTATCAGCAAGTCAATCAGCAGATAAGTTTCTCAAAAAACAAAAATTAGCAATATCTGAAAAAATACTTTCTGAGGGTTTTTCCAAACAAATTGATGTAGATAATGAATTTTCTATTGGACGTAAAAAGAAATTTCCTGTAGGATTGTCAAGACCACCTCTAGTTATGGCAGAAATAGTTGACGCAACAAAATTATCTAGGGAAGAAATTCTTGCACGAGCTAATTATTATTTGGATAATGGTGCTGATATACTAGATATTGGTGCTGTTGCCAATTATCCTGATCCTGATCAAATAAAGAAAATCTTTCATTATTTACAATCTTTACAAGAGAAAGAAAACTTCGCAATAAGTATTGATACACTAAATGTTGAGGAAATTCGTTCTGCTATAAAATCAAATGTTGATCTTATATTAAGTATTGACCATAGCAATGTGGATCAACTTAAGGAAGAAATCCCTCGAGATATTGGTATAGTCTATGTTCCTACAAATGTAAAGAAAGGAATTTTGCCAAATAAAACAAAGGAAAGAGTAAATTCGCTTTTAAAATTAAAAACTACGTTATTGGATGCTGGTTTATCCAAATTGATTGCTGATCCTATAATTGAAATGCCAATTTATCCTGGATTTACACAGTCTTTGTCACATTATATTGAATATCGTAAAGCTGATCCTCAAACACCAATGATGACTTGTATTGGTAATGTTACCGAATTTATTGCTGCAGATCCAATAGGTATAAACGCTCTTTTCGGTTGTATGGCTGTTGAACTAGGTATTCAACTTTTGCTGGTTACAGATGTTAGTGTTAAATGTCGAGGGGGAATCAAAGAAATAGTTGCTGCAAGAAATATCGCTTTTGTGGCACAACAAACCCATAAACCGCCAAAGGATCAAGGAATTAATTTACTAATGGCTAAAAGTAGAACTGCTGTCGATTTAGATATTATTCAATTAACTGATATTGAAACATTGGAATTAGAGCAAGTTGATAAGGATTTATTATATAATCTAAATTATGAGTTTGATCCTAAAGGTAGTTTTACTATTTGGACGGATTATCATAAACAGAAAATTTACGTTTCTCATCTAGCTTACAAATCAAATAAAGCTGATTTATTAATGATATCATCAAAAGCCAAACCAATTTTTGATGAAATTATAAAGAGAAATTTAATTTCAAACATAGGTCATGCTTACTATATGGGACGAGAACTTGAACGAGCTGAAATCTGCTTATATTTAGGTAAAACATATGTCCAAAATGAACAATCGTTTAGAGATAGCCAATAACTTACTGCAATCTACTATTTTTTTTATTTTCAGAAACATTTGTTTAATATGAATAAGGTAAAGTTTTAAGAGAATAAAATAAATGAAATATGGATAAATTCTTAATATCATAAAAAAAAAGAAACGAAGAGAATCTACTAGATTGATATTAGAGGTTGATGTCATGAATATTGATAAAAACGCAAAATATATGAAATCCCATGAATGGGCAAAGAAAGAAGGCGACTTATTTGTAATTGGTATAACTGATTACGCTCAAAGCTTATTGAAAGATATCGTTTATGTTGAACTTCCTACCGAAGGCACAACTTTCCAAAAAGGTGATAAAGCAGCTGATATCGAATCAGTAAAAGCAGTCGAAGAATTAAAATCACCATTAACAGGGGAAGTAGTAGAAGTTAATACTATTTTAGAAGATTCAGCAGAATCAATAAATGAAGATCCTTATGGCAAGGGTTGGTTTATTAAAATTAAACCAGCTAATCCAGCTGAATTTGATGAGATGCTAACTCCTGAAGCATATGAAAAATATCTAGGAACTATTGAACATTAGGATAACGGAGAACTGATCTTTTCATGCCTAATACTACGGAAGGATCAGCAAAGGATATTCAAAAGGATATGGAAACATATTTGGAAATCAACAATGTAGATGATCTATTTGCTGATATACCAGATTCCATCCGTTTGAAGAAACCTCTAAAAATAGCTGGACCTTTATCTGAAAGAGATTTATCACTCTATATTGACGAAATTCTTTCCATGAATAAACCTGTAATTTCTTTTCTTGGTGGTGGAGCACAAAATCACTATATTCCAGCACTTGTTCAAGAAGTGACAACAAAACCTGAATTACTAAATGCTTATACTCCTTATCAACCTGAAGTAGCACAAGGAATGTTACAAGGGTTATTTGAGTATCAAAGTTTGATTAATGAACTCACTGGAATGAATGTAACAAATGCTAGTATGTATGATTGGGCAACTTCTATCGCTGAAGCATTGCTTATGTCTGTAAGACTTTCCAATAAAAGAAAAAAGGTTTTAATTACTGCAAGTATTCATCCTGATAGACTTGCTGTTGTTGAAAATTATTTAAGCGGACCAAAAATCACTTATGAATTAGTTGAATTTGATGCTAAAACTGGTGAATTGAATCTTGCTGATCTCAAAGAGAAACTTACTGAAGAAGTAGCAGCTTTGTATTTTGAGAATCCTAACAGTTTTGGAATAATTGAAAGTCAAGCTGAAGAAATTACAAAATTACTTCATGCAGTAAATGCTCTTGCAATTGTTGGGGTAGATCCTATTTCATTAGGTATACTAAAAGCACCAGCAGATTATGGTGTAGACATTGTCGTGGGTGAAGGACAAGGTTTAGGAAATAGTTTATCATTTGGTGGTCCTCATTTTGGATTCTTTTCAATCAAATATGACAGAAAAATGATCCGTCAAATGCCCGGTAGACTTGTTGGTTTAACTAAAACTTACGATGGGAATCAAAGAGCATTTGTATTAACTTTATCAACACGAGAGCAACATATCAGAAGACAAGATGCAACAAGTAATATTTGTTCAAACCAATCAATCCTTGCTTATGGTGCAGGTGTGTATTTATCATTACTTGGACCTGATGGTTTGAAGGAAACAGCTGAGTATTGTTTACAAGCAGCTCATTATTTAGCATCTGAAATTAATAATCTCGCACATTTTGAAGCACCTATATTTACTGGTTCTTATTATAATGAATTTGTTGTTCGAGTAACAAAAGGAACAATGGCTGATGTTGAAAGTAAATTGATTGATCATGGATTGGTGGGTGGATATACTCTCGAGAAGTGCCATCCAGAATTAGGTCAAGCAGCAATATTTTGTGTAACAGAAATGCATACAATTGATGCTTTAAACAAATTACTTTCCATTTTGAAGGATATAGACAAAGAGCTTGGAGGAAAATAAAATGACAAATAAAAAACAATTCAATCAAGCTTATTATCCAGAACCATTGGTCTTTGAATTAGAAGAAACCAAATACCAAAAATATTCTGCTCCAAAATTACCTGAAGAAATTGTAAAGAAAATTAAAAATCCTGAAAAATTATTGCCTAAAACAATGGTAAGAACTGACCCACCAAAACTTCCCAAATTAGCAGAATTTCAATTAGCAAGACATTATCTTCATTTAGCTCAAATGAACTTCTCAGTGGACACTGGATTCTATCCACTTGGTAGTTGCACCATGAAATATAATCCAAAAATTAATGATTTTATCACTATGGATCGACGTGTTACAATGACTCATCCTTTCCAACCTGCAAGAACAGTTCAGGGAAATATCCGTATCCTTTATGAAATGGAACAAATACTCAATGAAGTAGCTGGTATGGAAAGAACAACACTTCAACCTTCAGCTGGAGCTCATGGAGAATTAACAGGTATTATGGTGATACGCGCATATCATTATGACCATGGACAAGGAGAACAAAGAACAGAAGTAATTGTTCCAGATAGTTCGCATGGAACAAATCCTGCAACTGTCGCAATGGCTGGGTATAAAACCATCGTCATTAAATCCAAACCAAATGGATTAGTAGATTTAGAAGCATTAAAAGCTGCTGTTTCAGAAAAAACTGCTGCATTGATGTTAACTAATCCAAATACCTTAGGTTTATTTGAACAAGAGATTTGTGAAATAGCTAAAATTGTTCATGAAGTTGGTGGATTATTATATTATGATGGAGCTAACTTTAATGCTATAATGGGTAAATGTCGACCTGGTGATATGGGTTTTGATGCAATCCATTTCAATCTTCATAAAACCTTTGCCACACCTCATGGAGGTGGAGGTCCTGGAGCAGGTCCCGTTGGTGTTGTTAAAAAACTAGTTCCATACTTACCCAAACCACTACCTGAATTTGATAAGATTACTGATCAATACTATTTAAATTTTGATTTGCCTAAATCTATTGGGAAAATTAAAGGCTTCTGGGGCAATTATGGTGTAGTTCTACGAGCCTTTGCTTATATCTTATCTTTAGGTCCCAATGGATTAAAAGAAGCATCAGAACAAGCAGTGCTTAATTCAAATTATTTGAAAAAGAAATTGCTAGAAATAGGTGGTTGGTCTTTACCATTTTCTCCTGAAACACCAAGAAAACATGAATTTGTTCTTGATGGTGAGCGATTAAAGGAAGAAACAGGAGTAAGCACAATGGATGTAGCAAAACGTTTGTTAGATCTTGGCTATCATGCTCCAACAGTTTATTTTCCACTAATTGTTCATGAAGCTTTAATGATAGAACCAACTGAAACTGAAAGCAAGAAAACGCTAGACACTTTTGCTGATACTATGAAACAAATCCTACAAGAATGTCGGGAGGATCCTGAAATACTTCACAATGCCCCACAACATACATCAGTAACTCGAGTCGATGAAGTTACTGCTGCAAAAGAACCTATTTTATCATGGCAAATGTATAAGGAAAGGTTATCAGAAGAATAACCCTCCCTATCCTTTTTTTTATTCCTCTATTCTCATAAGAATATCTTCATTGTAACTTGTTACAACTCGTATAAATCCTTGTAATTCTTTATCTAAAGTCAAATCTCCGGTATCAACTCTTAGCTTTTCAGTTCGTTCAAGTTTCGATACTGTAGCAATTAGGATGATGTTTTTTGTTCCAACCTTTCGTATAACTGCGGGAGAGAATTGTTGATTTCCACGACCAAAAATGAATCCTTGATTACCAATTACTGTTACAATTATTTTTGCCTTGGGATATTTATCAAGCAATTCTAATATTTGTGATTCATTTAGATCCATAGCAATTATTTTTCTATTATAAATGGCATCGACACCAAGGAGGGTTTTCTCTAATTTCATTATATCTGCAACTGCTTTACAGGTTGATCCAGAACCAAGTAGGTATAAAGTATCACGATCCATATCTTCTGAAATTCTCTGAGCAATATACAATTGATCCTGTCTTTCATCAAAGGTTGCTGGGGAAGCCATTTTTCCACCTTGAAATGCTGCTTTCAAATATGGAATGACAACCATACCTTTTAGTTCAGCACTTAGTCTTCCTGAACGAAAAGCTTCCTCATCAATATCCATAACGGCAGAATGAGTGAGATTCAATTGACCTTCATTGAATTGCTTGAAAATCATACCAGCAATTTCAGGATTTAAAGCAAAACAAGCACTATGCATTTTCACGCCACTAGGAACAGCTAATAAGGGTATCTTGTCTTGGACAGCTTCATACATATCACAAGCGGTACCATCTCCACCAACAAAAACAATCAATTTAACTCCCTTATCAAGCATTAATTTTGCAGCCTTTTTAGTATCTTCTTTTGTAGTTCTTTTTTCTGTAAAAGTATCTAAAACTTCGTAATCGAAACCCATTTCAGAAAGATTATTCTCACCCATTTCATTTTTATAACAGAGAAATTTGATTTCATCTTTAATATCGTTAATAGTTGCAAGAAAACGACGAGCTCTTTCATTTGAAATTAATTTACCTTCACCACTTTCAATTTTAGCCCAAATTTGATTTGCATCATCACTCCCTTTAAGTCCTATGCGTCCACCCACACCAGCTATAGGATTTATTATCAATCCGTAAAGCGATTTCATTGAATCCTTTAATTGTTTTGTAACTTTCAATTGAGTTGCTGTCATCTACGATTTCTTTCCTTTCAGTTTATTTAGCGATAAATGTGAAATTGATTATTTATTATATTACTTCATAATTTATCATTATTTATAAAAAATCTATTGACATTTTTTAGCAATTAGCTCGTCTGCTTTAATTTAGCGATAAAAAAACTAATATCTCTACAATAAACTATCTTATTCAAAATGAATTTCGTGATAAAAATGAATTATCCTGAAACAAAAAGGGAGGAAATAGATGAAGTACTCCATGGTATAACTGTTAAAGATCCTTATAGGTGGCTTGAGAATTTTGAAGACTCTGAGGTTCAAAGATGGTTAGAAAAACAACATGAGTATTTTGAGAAAACAATGGCCCAAATTCCTAATTATAATAAATCTAAAAATCGAATCAAAGATTTATTATCTATGGGATTTATTGGTGTTCCCGAGAAAAAGGGTGATCTGCTCTTCTATCAAAAACAGAAAGAAGAAAATCAACCAATACTATTTGTTCAAAATGAAGTAACAAATGAAATACAAGAATTAGTAAATCCTAATACATTGATAAAAGAAAATCCTGTAGCATTAGATTGGTTTTATATTTCTCCTAATGCAAAGTATATCGCTTATGGTTTATCAGAGAGTGGTGATGAATGGAGTTATTTATACATTAAAAACATTAAAACCAATGAAATTCTTGAAGAAAGAATTCCAAGAACCAGATTTTGTAGTTTAGTTTGGTTGGATGATGAAAGTGGTTTTTTCTATACTCGGTATGTTTTACCAGGAACTGTCCCAAAAGGACAAGAGAACTATATAAAGCACGTACATTATCATAAAATAGGTGCCGATTGGAAAGATGATCCAATAATTTTTGGTGAAGGAATGGATCCTACTTTTCATTATAATCTTGATATTTCAGATGATCAAAGATATCTTATTGTCAATATTATGAAATACACCAAGAATGATATTTATCTACTTGATTTATCTGATAATAATAAACTCATTGAAGTAACTGCCAATGAGGATTATTTATTTAATGTAATTATAAAAAATGGTTACTTGTGGATTTTAACTAATAAAAATCATCCAAATTGGATTGTTTACAAGACTACAATAAATAACCTTGCTTACGAGCATTGGAAGGAAGTAATCAAAGAAACGGATGATATCATAAGTCAAGTACTGTTTACAGATGAAAAAATATTTGCTAGAATTATGAGAAATGCCTCTGATCATATTATTCTTTATGATTACAAAGGAGAAAAGATCAAAGAGTTAGAACTACTCCCTTATAGTACTATAACTAAAATGGGTTCTGCAACAAGAATAAAAGAACTAAAAGACAATGAATTCTTTATTGGTGTAAACTCCTTTTTAGAACCAATGATAATTTACCGTTATGAAATAAATTATGATAAGCTAACAGTTTTTGATAAAATAGAGTCACCAATAGAATCAAAGGATTATATTGTTAAGCAAATTTGGTATGAATCAAAAGATAAAACAAAGGTTTCAATGTTCTTAGCTCATAAGAAAGAATTAAAATTAGATGGCAAAAACCCAACTTTACTTTGTGGTTATGGAGGATTCAATATTTCAGTTAAACCTCCTTATCTTAAGAATTCTCGATTTTTCTGGTTAGAGAATGGTGGTGTTTTAGCCATAGCTAATCTAAGAGGTGGTTCTGAATATGGTGAAAATTGGCATCAAGATGGTATGTTGGAAAAGAAACAGAATGTTTTTGATGATTTCATTTATGCCGGTAAATGGTTAATTGAAAATAAATATACTTCAAATAAACATCTAAGTGTATTTGGAAGAAGTAATGGCGGTCTATTAACCGGTGCAGCAGTAACACAAGCACCAGAATTGTTTGGAGCAGTGTATGTTGGCGTACCATTGTTAGATATGATACGATACCATCTTTTCAAGATTGCTCGATACTGGATACCAGAATATGGTTCATCTGAAAACCCAGAACAAATTGATTATATCGTGAAATATTCACCTTATCATCAGGTGAAAAAAGGTGTTAATTATCCCCCAACAATCTTAGTAACAGCTGCTTCAGATTCTCGAGTTGATGCTAATCATGCTATGAAAATGACTGCTCAGATGCAATGGGCAAATAATTCTAAAGAACCTATAATTCTTTTCGTGGAAAGTAAAGCAGGTCATGGAGTCGGTAAACCACTAGATCAATTAGCGAAGACTGAAACTGATTTCTATACGTTTTTGGGTTGGAAAACAGGGTTGAAGATGTAATTCATCTTCACCTTTATCAACTTAAATTTTAGAGGTGAAAGAATGATCATAGAATTACTAAAAGGTGATATCACCGAAATTAATGCAGATGCAATTGTTAATGCTGCTAATAATCAACTTTGGATGGGTGCAGGTGTAGCTGGTGCAATTAGAAGAAAAGGCGGTTTAGTAATCGAAGAAGAAGCATTAAAAAAAGGACCAATCGAACATGGTGGAGCTGTAGAAACAACTGCTGGTAAATTGAAAGCAAAATATGTTATCCATGCTGCTGCTATGCGAAGTGACGGATATATTGATGAGAATTCATTAAAGTCAAGTGTTCTTAAAAGCCTAGAATTAGCTGATAAATTACAATTAAAATCCATTGCTTTTCCTGCTTTAGGAACAGGAGTAGCAGGTTACCCTATAAAATTATGTGCTGAACAAATGATAAATACGATTAAAAATTTTCATGCAAAAAATATTGAAAAAGTGCTATTAGTTTTATTCAGTGATAACCATTATCAAATTTTTAAAATGGTTTTAGCTAATAAAAAATAAGGATGAGGATTAAGTATCCTCAGTAATTTAAGTATCATTTTTCTTTTTTGTTAATTGTGTCATCTAATTCTTTTTCTTGGTTCTTTTTATCATCTTCGAGTGCTTTTTGAGCGATTTCTTTTATTTCTTCTCGCTTAACTTCTTCTTCTACAATTTCCATTTCACGTTTTACTAGCACATCTAAGATTTGATCAGAAATTTTACCACATTGATCGATTATACGTTCAGCATCTAAGGTATCAGTATAGAAGATTTCTTCAAATCCCTTGATAGTAGGAAGTACAGTTGCTGTCCAAATTGCTTTTGCTTCACTAAATAATGACTGGGAATCTGTTGCAAATTCGGTGAGTGCTTCTCGGGAAGCAGTATTTAATGTGAATTGGGACATTTTATTCTTTAAAATGTCATTTAATTGTACACGATAATTTTCTAATGAAGCAATAGCATTTTTCAAAATTCCTCTTTTATTCTCTACTAGATTGTCATCTTTAGCTTTAGGTTCTTCAGGTACTTCTTCCTCAATTTCTTCAGAAGCTCCTTTTTCACCTTTACCCATTTTCTTTGTTTCGATAAGCTCAGAATGTTGGATATTTTGTTTTTTCTTTATAATGGCATCTATATTATAACGTTCATCTTTAAGTGATCTTTTTTCAGGTGATTTTGCTTTTGTTTTATCAACTAAATCAATTTCAACACGTTCAAGCTCTTTACGTTTATTAGGATCCTCTGGACGGAATCCTCGTACTATTAGAAACGTGAAAAGTAAGAAGAATGTAATCACTCCAAAACCACTTAATAAACCAATAACCAAATTACGATAGTCTTTTGGAACAACTATTGTAGGATAGTCTAAAGGATCAAGAGGATCAGTGAAATGATAATATTCGTAACCATCTGAGAAACCATCATCATCAGTATCCCAATCAGAAGCATTAGTTAAAAGAAATGATTCTTCTAAAGTGGTTAATAAGTCGTTATCTATATCGTCTGTTATATTATCCTTTGTGAGAGGATCAAGTGCACTATAAATCTCATAACTATCTGAAAGGCTATCATCATCGCTATCACTTGATAATGGATTTGTATGGTAAATGTTCACTTCGTCTCCATCTGAGATAGAATCAAGATCAGTATCTCTTAGGTAGGGGTTTGTTCCATAGGTGAATTCCTGTAAATTAGTTAAACCATCTACATCAGAATCATTATTAGCATCTGAGGGATTATTAGGATTGAGTCCATAAAAAACTTCAAAATAATCTGACATAAGATCTGAATCACTATCAATGGAATTGGGATCAGTACTATAAGTAATCACTTCTTCAAAATCTGATAAACCATCTGTGTCTGAATCATAACTATATGGATTTGTAAAGTAAGTATTTACTTCATCGAAATCGGACAAACCATCTTGATCTGAATCAATTAACTCATAGCCTAAATACACTTCTCTCTTACCTTCATAATATTGGGTATATGAGAGGTAAATTGTTCCAGTAGTATCTACTGTAATTGCTGGATCAAAAGCATCAAGTATATTTGAGCTAACTAATTCAGAAGTTTCCCAACTGGAAGATCCACTGAATCTTTGACGTAAAAAGATACTTGTTTTTCCCGCATAATAATGTTCAAACACAAGAAATACATTACCAACTTTATCTGCAATTATATCATAATCACCATCTATAGCTAGATAAGTGCTAATAGTTGTAGGTGCTGACCAGCTACCTCCCGAGGACTTAGCTAATGCTTTTACATAATAAAGGTTAGTTGAAGCTCCATCATCTTTGAAAATTAAATGAAGGTTTTTGGAAACATTATCATAAGTAAGTTTGGGATTTATTGGATTGTAAGCAACAGCAGTTATTTTTTCTTCCACTGTCCAAGGATTACCAATTTCCTTATAGCAATAATAAATTTCATAATCGGTTGTTCGATTATCAGTCCATACAAGATGTAACGTTTTATTTTCATCTATTGTTAAAGCTGGGGGAGAATTTGCTACCGCTGAAGCTCCATTGGTTATTCTTGTAATAGGTAAATCCCATGAGCCTAGACTAGCATTAAAGTAAGTGTAGTACAAGTCACCATATGGATTATCTGATGTGTCAATAAACACTAGATGAACAATACCATCTTCATCTGTTACACAAACAGGATCTGTGCTATTACCACTATTCACTACCAAATTAGTTTTGGTTTGAATAATACTTTCATTAAGAAAAATCACTTCATTAAGATCAAAATTATCTATTGCAAATTCATCAAATACAAAATGAACAGTATCATTATCATCAGGAGCAGCAGCATAACTTCTTAGAATAGTACCATCAATTGCCTCCACTTGTAGGATGTTTGAAGACCAAGAATCTATTTTTGACCCATAACTATAATATAAGGTACTAACTGCGCTTGGAGTAAATGGTTGATATTGATCAATCCATGAAAGATAAATACTTCCAGTTATTTCATTGTAAACTAAACTGGTTTTGGTTGAATTCCATCCTGTTGATGAGACTCTTTCAAGTGACTCAAAACTAAAAGCTTGTGGAGTGAAATTAACAGCATCGTTAAAATTATTGGATCTGTTAGTTTGACTTCCTAAAGAATTATTGTGAAAAATTGGAATAAAAGAGATTACAAATAAAATGGAAATAAATACAACAATTCTCTTATAATTGCTGGGTGAAAGTTTGATTTTGTTAGTTTTTGGTATCAATCTAAAAACATCCTATATTATGCTCTATAATTTGCTTAAGTAGAAAAAAAGCTTTTTATAGTGGACATTCGCAAGAACAGATGTTTATGGAAAGGACTATTCATTCCTTTTAGGTAAACTTGAAACAACGAAGTTAGGAAAAACTTATTAAAACATTTTCAATCGACAAATCAATAGATTGATTTAAAAGATAATTAATTGAGTAAGAAGTAAAGGTGCTTCAAAATGGCTGATCAAGAAATAAAGTGCCTCATAGAAGGCGGGAAAGCAAGCCCTGCACCACCTTTAGGCCCCGCATTAGGCCCTACGGGTGTTAACATCGGTATGGTTATTCAAAAATTGAACCAAGAAACAGCTGGATTTGCAGGGATGAAAGTTCCAGTAACAATCATCATACATCAAGATAGAACATTTGATCTTAAAGTAGGTATTCCAACAACCGCGGGTTTAGTATTAAAAGAAGCAGGTTTAAAAACTGGTGGTAAAGGCTCAACAGAAGAAGCTCCAGAAGAACCTTTTGTGGGTGATATTACCATGGATCAAATCTTAAAGATTGCTGATATGAAACGTGATGGAAGTTTTGCTTCATCCACTAAAACCCTTGTAAAAGAAATTTTAGGAACAATGTTAAGTTGCAAGGTTTCCTGTGAAGGTAAAAATCCTCGTGATGTTCAAAAAGAAATCGATAATGGTGTCTATGATAGTAGATTACAGTAATTAAATGATTTACTGACACCACCCAAACTTTTATTTTTCCATTTATTTTTGATGAAACTAGTGCATACAAGTTTTGTATGCCGAGTGAAAAAAAATGCGAATAAAATCATCTAGATAAAAAAATCAAAAAATATCAATAGATGGTTTAGAGGTTTCAATTAAACGTTAAATTGATTTGAAACTATAGTAAGAGGTGTTGAAAATTAAGAAATATCCAGGCTTGAAATATCTATTCAAGCCACAAAGTATCGCAGTAATCGGTGCTTCAAAAAAACCTGGTAAAATTGGTTATGAAATAATGGATAATATAAGATCCTATGGATTCAAAGGAGAACTCTATCCCATTAATCTTACCGAAACAGAGATTCTTGGTAAAAAGGTTTACAAAACAATTTCTGAAATCCCCGGCGAAATTGATTTTGCAGTTGTTTCTGTACCAGCAAAATTCGTTCCAGAAGTAATGGAAGAATGCGGTCAGAAAGGTGTTAAAAGTGCTGCAATAATAACAAGTGGCTTTGGAGAAGTTGGTGATTTTGAAACTGAAGCTAAATTAGTGGAGATAGCAGAAAAATACAATATGCCATTTATTGGCCCAAATATTTTTGGTATAGTTTATGCTCCAACAAATCTGAATGCTTCTTTTGGTCCAGCAGATGTTAAACCAGGAAAACTAGCTTTTATTACTCAAAGTGGAGCACTTGGTATTGCACTTATGGGTTGGACAATTACAAATAAAATCGGCTTATCATCAATTATCAGTATTGGCAATAAGGCTCAGATAGGTGAAAGTGAATTACTCGAAAACTTTCTAGAAGATGATCCAAATACTAAAGCGATTTTATTATACGTTGAAGGTTTACATGATGGCAAAACATCAATGAACATTTTCAAAAAGGTTGGTTTAAAGAAACCAATTATTGCTCTTAAATCTGGTCGTTCAGTCCGTGGTGCTGTAGCTGCAGCAAGCCATACAGGTAGTTTAGCAGGTTCAGATAAAGTTTATTCAGCTGCTTTTAAGCAAAGTGGTGTTCTAAGAGCAATAGATGCTTCCGAAGCTTTTGACTGGGCTAGATGCATAACAAATAATCCACGACCAAAAGGTCCTCATGCAGTAATTATAACCAATGGTGGTGGTGTTGGTGTTATGGCAACAGATGCTTGTGAGGACTATAATTTAGACTTGTACAATGATCAAGAAAAACTCAAAGAATTATTCTTCAAACCAGATATTATGCCACCTTTCGGTTCTACAAAGAATCCTGTAGATATAACAGGTCAAGGTGGTGAATTAGCTTACAAGAAGGCTATAGAAGCTGCTTTTGAAGCTGAAGAAATTGATTCAATAATAGTCCTTTACTGTCAAACTGCTACAACAAATCCTGATCTTCTAGCAGATTATATTATCGAAGTTCATAAGAAATTCCATAATAAGAAACCATTTGTTGTTGCTAGTATTGGAGGCGAAGCTGTAGATGAAATGGTTGACAAATTGAATGAAAATGAAATACCAGCATACGATTTACCTGAAAAAGCTATTTCATCATTGAGTGCTCTATACCGTTGGTCGAATTTTGTTGCTAGAACAGAAAAGATTGGTAAACCTAAACCACTAAAATTACCTTTGGAACAAATAAATGCCATAATTGCTCAAGTTAGAAAAGAAGGCAGAGTTCAAATGCTTGAACATGAAGCAAAAGAGATATTCAAATTATGCAAATTAGATGTTCCACCATTTGGTTTGGCTAAAACCAAAGAGGAAGCTATTAAACTAGCTGGTACAGTAGGTTTTCCACTTGTTATGAAAATCGTTTCTGAAGATATCATTCACAAAAGCGACGCTGGTGGTGTAGTTGTTGGTGTTAAGGATACTAAAGAGGTTGAGGAAGCTTTTGATAAGATAATGAAGAATGCAAAAGCATACAAAGCTGATGCCAATATTAGAGGTATCCTAGTATCAAATATGGCACCAAAAGCAACTGAAGTAATCATCGGTGTATTAAAAGATGCTACCTTTGGACCAACTGTAATGTTTGGTTTAGGAGGTATCTATGTCGAAATACTCAAAGATGTTGTTTTCAAAGTTGCTCCATTCTCACTAGAAGAAGCTCAGGATATGATTGATAGCATAAAAACCAAAGATATGCTTTATGGTGCAAGAGGTCAAAAACCAGCTGATATTGAAGGCTTGAAGAATGCTATTTATGTTATTAGTCAATTAGTATCACAAGTCGATGATATCAAAGAGCTTGATATCAACCCATTATTTGCAATGGAAGACAAAGCTTGCGTTGTAGATGCACGAATTACCCTAACAACTAAAGAAGAGTGAATTGTTTAATTACATTCACTTTTTTCATATTTTTTTTAATGAAATTTTACCTTAAATCATTTTGAGTGTATCTTCAGCGTCCTAGATAAATTAAAAAGTAGAAAGAATGAAATTCATCTTGGTGGATAGGTCAAAAATTAAGCA
>JAEORM010000194.1 GCA_016840905.1 Candidatus Gerdarchaeota archaeon
GCATTAGCAGTTGTGGTGATAGTATTTTTTGAAGTAGTACTATACTATTGGTCTAAAATTAATTTTAAATTTAGTTTTGAATGGTTCATCATTGGTTCAACAGCTCTTAAAACTAAAAAACGATCTACTAGACTAAATGTCCAACATATATTAGATGAAGTAATTTGGTACAATCCAAAAGTGATTCTTGAACTACCAGAAGTTGTTATTCATAAAGAAGAACCAGATGTGCAAAACCGACTGAAATAAATGAGATTCTCTTTGTGACGAACATTTTCTGAAAGAAAAGAAAAAGAATAATTAATTAAATAATAAGATGGTTAATTGGTAACCTTGGTTAATACTTAATAGCATAGTGAAATACAAGTGGATGAGAGTTACAGAGAAGGCAAATGAGCTTTGGTTCCAAAGTGTCTTTCGGTTTTATATCAAGTATTTTAGATTTTTTGGTGAAGACAGAGTGCTCGACCATTTGTGAGGCTGTAAGTAATTCAACGTCACATTTAGGGCATAAAATATCCACTTTGAAAACTTTATGATTAGCAATATGACCATCAATGAAATCTATCATGGAATCATCTAAGAAAAGTATCGATTTTTGTTCCTGAGATTCCCATTCACTGTTCCAATCGTAGGAACGGATAATTAAAAGGTAAATTTGATGGCAAACACGACATAAAGCATTATGCAATATTATAGTATGCCAATTTCGGTCATGGGGTTCATCAGGAATACCCTCAATGGTTAGATGATAACCAATTTTACCAGATGCATCGATCCAACCTTGATGGGATTCATAAAAAGGAATGAGCTGGTCCTGTGGTCGACAACGAAAGAAATACAATCTACTCATAAATCTACTAAACAATTCATTAGCTTATAAGAGTTTCATATAAAGAAAAAACCTTTGAAAAAAGTGAAAGAATCGATCAGAGATTACTTCAAAATTGCTTGAAGAAGATCATCTGGTAGGTCCATTTTTTTAGCTGTTTGTCGAAATGCTCGAACCATTTTTGGAGCAATTTTGAGATATTTTCTGAAATAAGTAACTGCCTTATTAGTTTCACCTAATTGGTAGTAGGAAGTAGCTACTTCTTCAAAAATATCGATATAGCGTGCTTCCTCTTTATCCTTGAGAAACTCCGCTGCTTGATCTAATACTTTGATCTTGTCCGAATTGCTTTCAGCTTTTTGTAATTGCCCATAAAAACCATATAATGTTCGAAGATTATTCTCAACTGATAAAAGACGACCTATTTCTTTTACGGGTTCATTGTGATCTTCAATGGTATAATTAGTAATAATCCCATCACCAAGCATGCCACCGCTAACTCGACAAACATAAAGTTTAGCGCTTTGTTTACCTCGAGCATCTCCTCCTGCATCATCGCCTGCCTTGAGAGCAGCATATAATTTTTCTGTTAAGGTTCCTTGGGTAGATTCAAAGGCAGCAGCCATATTGTTGATAACTTCAGGACCAACAAGGATATTCCCTTGACAAGAATAATTGTTGCCTGTTTTATGCCCAGCCCAAATAGTGCAATTTTCACCAGTAAAGCCAAATGATTCGCCTGTAAATATTACCATACCAATCTGTCGGCTTTCGATACCTTCATCTATTTCTCTGAAATGAACCATTATTTCCTCAACCGATTTCTTCTGCTCGAGTTGCTCAAAAAAAGCGTCTAGAAGGAATAATCTGCCTTGTGCTTGAGAGGCCATAGCCCCTATCTCTGGTTTAGCTAGACAAACCATACCAGCATTCCATGCACAAGAAGCAATGGCAAACTCTACTTCCTTTTTCTCTTGGTCTACTGCTACAATTGAAAATGTCATGAGAATGATAATTCTAATTTGTACTTATAAAAACTATCAACAGTAAAGGAAAAGCCTTGAAAAACTACTTGTATAGAGTTGTCAAGAGAAGAGTTATACCAACTGTAATTTGATTACTTGTCTGTTTGCTGATACTCAATTAGATAGGTAAGATAAGTGATCCAGGGAGATGGTTCCTTTTTCTGACCAAAATCCCATTCCTTCCAAGCATTCCAAATTGATTCGGCTTTCAAGAATCCTTGTTCATCCTTTTTCGTTTGAATGATATTGATCATTTCTAGGAAGCGTTCATCCTTTCGCATTTTAGGGATTTTTACTAGAACAGATGCTAGATGAAGAATATCATACCAAATAAGGGGAGCTTTTAATTTCTGAAAATCTGTTCCCATACCAAAAAGATATGGTTTCCTTTCCTTTCTTTTGTCCCAGAGAGACAATAATGCTTCTGCTCCAGCTAGACAAGCTTTACTTTCCCGATAATCTTTCATACTAGCGAGTGCTTTCACGGAAAGTAAAGTAGCATAAGGACAAGGATCGTCCTTTCTACCAGGACCTCTGAATTTTCCAAGTGTGGGAGAAACAGTACATAACCACCCTTGCTCTTGTTGTAAACTGATCAAATGTTTTACTGCGTGTTCTATTTTAGGGTCTTTTTCCCAACCAAATTTTATCAAGGTGTAAATCAGTAAAGGATTGTCACAAAGCATCCAAGTTAATTGTCCCTGGTCAGTTCCCCCATAAGCTTGAGAGATTTCTATAGGCACTTGAAATGCTCCTTCTTGTGATTGATTTTGGAAGAGATTTTCAGTTATTGCAGCTATCACTTGATCTTCTTTTGTTAATCCCAAGTCAGCTAAAAAAACAAGTTTGTGAATAGGATGGCTTGCATCATTGTGTCTTTTCAAATTATACCAAGGCCATTGATTCACTTCTTGTAGTAATCCCTTGACTAAGGGATGTTCTAACATTATCTGCTTAGAAGCTATTACTGAAGGATCACTCTTAGCTTGTGTTAGAAGGTTTATACGGGTATTATATTCAGTCCAAGGATTGGTTGTAAGAAGCCATTGGTAAAGAGAGTCATTGGTCATTTGGAATCACAAAGATAAATTATCAAAGAAATAGATAACTCTTTCTCACTTAAAAGAAGGATAGATAGGTAAAGAATGA